>NZ_JH600070.1:1165283-1444336 GCF_000245015.1 Beggiatoa alba B18LD
ATTCGTATTGATGAGGTTTTCACGTTCTACGTCGTGGAGGCTGTGAACGTTGTCGTGTGTGTCTCTGACATAAGAGGCGACTTGCTCAGGGCTTAGGGCTAAGACCCAGTTAATTAAGCCCACAATGTAGGGTTGAAATTCTTTTGTGAGGTCTCGACGTTCTTTCGAGTTGATAAGCTGATTGAAGTAAACGGTGATACGACGGCGGGCTATTCCGCTGGTGTAGTCTTTGGAGCTTATCGCCTCATTAGCGGCTATAACGACTAGTCCTGTTGCTTTAAAGCCCGCTGTTGCTTGTATGCCTTTTCGTTCGTAGCGGAGGGTGTCTTGTCCTGTTATTGCCTTGAGAACGCTAACATCGCCCGCGAAGTTTTGGGAGTCGGTTATTGTTATCAGCTTTTTACCGTAAAGGCAGGCAGTTTCGAATTGTCCTTTTTCTAGGAGTTTAAGTTCTGTTGAGTGGGTGTTTTGTTCACCAACAAGTAACTCGCAGAGTCTGATAAATGTACCTTTACCGCTACCGCCTACGCCGATAATTTCAAGATAGCGTTGTAGTTCTACGCGAGAGGTAACGATTGCATTCATATAAGCGCGGAGTAGTTGGAGCTGGTCCTCATTACCGCCAACGCAGAACGATAGCCAGTCGATGATAGGCTTACAAGTCGCTTGTGGGGTGTAGTCGTAGGGAATTATCCACGTGGTGTAATATTTTTTGTCGTGTTTAAACAGTTTTTTATCAGTTATCCGCAGGAGTCCATTTTTAAAAGGGATTGTGTCGGGTACTTTGTTGAATTCAAAGACAGCTTTTTTTACCTTGAGAAACTTGGTCACGCCTGAGACGTAGCCCGCGCTGTAGCCAACATTGCCGACAACTTCATGGATGTATTTGTCGATAATATCTTCCGCGCGCAAGGCATGAATTTTTTGCCAGTGGTTATCGTCGTATATCATCCATTCCTCGACAACAGCATCAAATATCAGGTTGTTAATTCGTTTTGCGAGTAGATTGCCTAAGATGGATTGAGGCGGGAGAGTCTTACGGGTTTTTATGACGGATTTGTCTTGTTGGGCTTGTTCATCGGGAACGGTCGGGGAATTATTGGGAACGGTCGGAGAATTATCGGGAACGGTCGGAGATTGACCCAACACACCTGTGTTATTTTCCTTTAGCTCTAGCTTGTTCACTGATTTAGCTAAAGCGTTTTGTATCGTGCGTTGTCCGTAAGTGGTTTGTCCGTGTTTCTTATCCCAATCTGGACGGAAAAGCCCCGATTGTCTGAATAGTCGGTCGATTTCAGCGGCGTTGTTTTGGGTGTAAAAAGCGAGTTTGAGGCACAGGGCGAAATCAGCTTCTGAGTGGCTAGGGTAGCCTGAGAAATCACCGTTAAACAAGGCGTTAAATTTAACGTCGTTTTTGGTGAGGGTAAATATGTCGATATTTAAATCGCGCGCACTTTTCCCTTGTTCTGTAGCGGACGTTGGGGGAGTTAAAGCGGGGATGTTGTCATTTTTGGGTTTAAAGTATTTTTCATGCAGTTCATCAAGTTGTGCCTGAGCCTGAGTTATATCAGTAGGACAATGCTGATAGATGTCACCCGTAACGGTTAGATAGCGCGGGCTGGTGTAGTCGTATATCTCGATACGTTTTTCTGTTGTGCCTTTACCGCACCGTATCGCCTTGCCAAAGCACCAAATGTGCAAGCCTTCACCAGAAGGCGACTTTTCGATATAGGTCGTTTTAAACAGGTCTAGGATGTCTTTAGCCCATGGTTCTATCGTGCCATCAGGTTGTATCACGTGGTCTAAATCGATACAAACGAGGTTATCGCCTTCACGAAGGACGAAGCCAATACCATTAAAGCCTTGAGCGTTTTGAACGGTTTCATAAGGGCTTAAGGTGTTAGCGTTGTTTGTCTTGGCAGGTTGTCCATTAGGCATAAACGGTACTTTACTTAATTTGCCATTCGGACGTTCTTCATAACGCCAATTTACCCATTGGGCGCGTTCTTTCAGGTACTTTGGTATATAATTGTTCATGACACTTTCCTAGTGTTATAGGTAATAAAAAACCGCGTCTCGTGGCTAAACTTAACGCGGTTTCATTTGCTCTAAAATCTTGCCCTAAGTGATGATGGTTACATTGCTTAGGGTTTTTCTTTTAGAACGCCACATCATTATCTACAAGGTTAAGTTCTAAGCCTGTAAAGACTGAAGCGTCTTTATGTTTGTTTACCAGTGGCTCGATTTCGTCTAGCACTTGTTGTCCTTTTGGTGTTGGATATAAACCACTTTTCTGAACAAAGAGTAATCCACGTTCACAGAGTTCTGTTTCGTCTAGGTTGAGTATTTGGGTTAAGCGGTAGGCTCTACTTGGTGTCGGTTCTTTCATGATTGTCTCTCTTGAGTTGGATACTCGTTAATGCTTGTTCTAAATCAATCCCTAGTTGTGTTAGGTATGCATATCCATTGCTATCTACTGCCATACAACGCCTAGCAACTAATAATTCAATCGTTTTTAATGAATCATTGCCTGTTGCTGACAGTGTGACTAAACCAGATTCTATAAGTTGCCTATCGTCTAAGTTAAGTAGTTGTTTTAACCGTTTTACGTCCTCTATCTGAGCGATTTCATTCATGGTTCAATCTCTCAAGCGGTTTTCTTAGGCATTGACTTTCTAGCCAATACATTGCGCTTAGTTTGTGCTGAACAACTCGGGCACTTCTTTTGCCACACGGTACGTGCCTTGTAATCCGTGCCACATTCTTCACATTGATAAACACCACCGACCATTTTTTTATCATTGCCTTTAGTCATTGACGGGCTAGTCATTGGCTCTAAGTCATTGCCTTTAGTCATTGACTGCTTAGTCATTGGCTCTAAGTCATGGGCTATCTGCTGAAACTGTTTGTACTGCTTAACCGCGCTTATCATGTCGTTCAGTTCAAATTGCTTTCCTCCCTTAAACGTTCCATACGCCGTAAAAAATACAATCTGCACCAATTCCAGAATTAAAGCGGCTATGTGAAACATCCATGCTTTAGCCGTTTGTACATCTACCCCTGTTACTTGGCTTAAACTCATTATTGACGGGTCAACGGTGGAGTGATTCGCAAGCGGTAACGGTTCTGCTTTTAAACTTTGGACATAGCTCAACGCCCCTTGATACTGCTGATACTGGTTTATAACGGCTTGCTGTTCTTTTAACGCCTCATACAGTGGCATGATTAAACTACATGCCGAATCAGTCCTACTTTTAAATTGAACCCCTTTATTGTCCGTTTTAGCCGTACAAACCCCGTCGTTATAACTCATATAACCCGCATTACTCGCTACAATTCCCTGTATTTGCTGATTCAGTTCCGTTAATCGCTGTTTTGCCCGTTCAACACTACTTTCATCAATTGCCAGACTCGACGCTTTTTCTTGTGCCAGTCTTTGCGCTTCTTTTGCGCTTAAATAAGCATCACTTGCTTGTAGTCGCTCAGTCTCCTGCGTATCAAATGCCTTACTTAATAAGCCTTGACCACTGAATAAACTGAAGCCGATTAAAACAGGTATCAGCAACGCCGTAATGATTGCCAACCCTACCGAACCCGATTGCCAGAACGCCACCATCACACTGGTTGCACCAAACTTTGCTAAGTCAAAACTTATCCACATGATAAGAAAAACTAACAAAGTGAAGACGTTCACGCTTAAACTAATTGCATACGCCGTATTTAAAAGAACGCTCGCCGTTGCTGAACATATCCCCACCAATAGGCTGTATTTGGCTAAGTCTGCTGAAATCATCTATAATCACCCTGCTAGTTTTAGAAACATGTTTTTTATGCGTCCCTCAAGTAATCTGTTCATTGCTTGAGGGATTTTCTTTTTACGCCTCATCTCATTTTCTCCACAGGTATCAAACGACCTTCACTATCTTCAACTAAATAACCCTTATCAATTAACGCCTCTATCGCCTTTTCTGTTAAAAGTAAGTCAAGATATAAAGCCATTTCAGCAACGGTTAAAACCGTGTTAGGTTCAGGTACTAAAACCCCTGTTGTTAATGGCAAGTTCATTGCATTTTCTCCGTCATTTCGTAGTCATCAATAACCCTTGTAAATGTTCCATCTTGCCAAATGTCAGAAGGGTAAACTTTGAAGTGTTTAGCCAGTGCTACCCGAACCGCTCGCGCTCCCTTCCCGTCTATGCTTTGATAAAGCAAGACCCGTGATGTGCGAAAGTGTTTTGCCGCTTCTTCTATCGTGCCAAAACTATCGCGCAGTTGTTCCAATATCGTCGTTTTGTCCATTTGGGTTTTACTTCGTATAATTTAGGTGTAAGTGTAATCATTACACTTACAGTCCTACTTTTTTATAACGATTTGTTTCATAACTAAATTAGTGTGTTAGTGTAATCATTACACTTACATAGACGGTATCTAAATAAATACCTAATTTAGTTATATATTCCCGTGTAAGTGTAATCATTACGCTTACATCGTGAACATAGTTTAGAAGTTAATAACGTCATAGTCAAGAGGTTCTGAAGTAAATGACTTCAAACGAGAGAATAAAACTATTTAGAAACAGTTTAAACCTTTCACAACAAAAGTTTGCGGATAGTCTAAACATCAGTAGGGGCTATTTAAATGATATTGAGCGAGGAAGACAAGAGCCATCTTTTAATTTTATAAAGTGTCTAAATGAAGTTTATAACGTCAATTTAAACTGGTTGTTAAAAGGTCATGGTGAAATGTATGAAGAAATACAAACACCAAAGAAAACCCAAGCCATAATCGAAATGATAGAAAGCCTAAACGACAGCCAAAAGCAAAAAATTTACGCTGTTATTGAGGATGAAAAGCGATTTAACGAAATGGAAAAACGAGTAAATCAGTTAAATCAGTTAATAGGCACAATGAAAACCGCTTAATTTTTATTTAAAAGAGGATAATTTTATGTTTTATACAGTCATTCTTGAACCAGATGAAGATGGTGTATGGGTTGCTGAATGCCTTGAGCTGTTGGGTTGTTTTAGCCAAGGGAAAACTCAAGAGGAGGCTTTAAACAATATTAAGGATGCAATTAAGTTATATCTTGAAGTTAAACAAGAATTGAATATGCATAGCCAGCGTAAAGTTTGCCAAGTTGAGGTAGCCTAATGCCCCCTGTTCCTGCATTGAGTGCTTTAGAAGTTATTCGTAAATTTCAGCGGTTAGGATGGGTTATCAGACGACAAACAGGTAGCCATATCATGATGAATAAGGTAGGACACCCTGCTTTATTAGTTGTTCCTAATCATCCTGAAGTTGCTCGGGGGACATTACGTGGGTTAATCCGTGTTGCTGGTTTAACTGTTGAGGAGTTTATTAAGGCTTAAATTTAATCAAGTGGGTTAAGTGCGAAGCGATTCACCAAATCGCAGAGGGCTATATCAAGACAGCAAGATTTTTCTACCCCCTACTCTGACTCGTTCTGAAAGGTCAGTAACACAAGCGCGACCCGTATCAAGAAAAATCATGCTGTCATGCTATAGCTCGACCGCGCACGTAAGGCTGACAGTAAAAAGACAAGATAAAAGAACACTCACGTTACAAAGACGGAAGATAAAATACTAAACCCAAAAACCCCATTTATAACAACATAAGGTCTTGAAAAACATTAAGATAATTGCATTTTTTCCTTGTGTTACACCCTCTAAAGTGTTAAAATATAAGCGTTATCAAAGAGTAATAACACTTTTTAGAGGTTCATATCATGCACGCTACCGCCAAGAAAAACGTTAGAATCCCTGTTGACCGTATCGACGAGGTTTTAGAGTACCTAAGCCTAGTTGCACCTGAACAAGCGGAGGAAGTGCTAAATATGATTGCTGAACGTGTTGGAAAGGAACGCAACCGCGCACCTGTTCAATTGACCTTAATCAAAAATGAGGAAATCACCCCTACCGAACCGACGGGACAATTAAATGTCGTGGAGAACCCGACACCGCAGGCGGTAGAGGAATTAAAAACGGAACTAGCGGAAAACCGCGAAGAACTGGAAACCGTGCAGGAAAAACTCGAGCAGGTGAAAACGTTGATAACGTCGTTTAAGGAAAAGGCTCACCCAACCTCACCCCGCTGGCAACACGCACGGGCTTTATTGGCTGAACTGGAAAAGCTGATTAATACTGAATCTACCAGCTTACCCCCACCCAATAAACCCGACTAAAAGCCCGATTAAGAAGCCTAAAAACGAGGCGTACACGGTTGTTTTAAAGTCAGGGACATAAATCACTTTTACGTTATGAATTAAAACGTCTAAATCGTCATCTTGCATTTAAATCTTAGGCTCATCTTTATCATTAGTTTTTTTAAACCCCGAAGGCTGAACAGGCGAAACGCAATAAGTCAGACTATGTAAACGCCCATCTAAGCGCACAGAACGGGAATCAATAGGCTGGATTTTAACACCCCGTTCAAGCAAATAAGTTTCTTTACGCTGTAAACAAGTCACCGATTCCGCAAAAAGATAAACGTATCTATTCCCAAAACGCGCACCCCCAACGAGGACATAAGGGGACAGAATAGGAATTTTTTGCGGGAGTTCAGACGCAGGTTTAATTTTTTCAGGTTCTTTCTTAACGTCTTTACCGCCAGAGCCAGATAAAACAGAGAGAGTAAACCACATCAGCACCGCCACAAAGACAATAGAAAATAAGAGCAATACCAACTTAAAAGGCACTCTAGGCTTAATCGTATCCTGTACAGTGGATTGATACAGCTTAAAAGCCTGCTTAACGAAAGGAACGCGCTTTTTAGATTCACGACTTGTCGACTTTAAACGGTCATCAGGTAAATATTGACTATAACGTTCAAGCCTAAAATAGCGTTGTCCAAAGGGACGGATTAAACGCAAATACGCGCCGCACTGTTTACGAATATGTGTATCTAATAATTGCCCAGATTGAGAAATAAAATAAAAGTCATGTCCAAAATGGCGATGAGTTTGTAAATACCGCAGGAAATCACAAGGTGGAAGTCGATAATTACGTTCAGACGGGAAAAAATGTTGTGCTTCATCAATGATTAAAATAGCCCCATCAGGAAGCCACGCCCGAACATGTGGATATTGATGAGTATCATCTTTAACGACAGGAAAAAATTTATTTTGATAAGCAACGGCATCTAATTGCGCATGTTCATTATGCGTAGGAACGGTTAATAATTGAACCTCATGATAAAGTTCAAAGAACGCGGGCAACAAATTAAAGTTTAATAAAAAAATAGGTCTATTCTTATCCGTTTTTAACAACTCAGGAATCAACGACCCTACGACATAATTAGTTTTTCCTGTTCCCGGTAAAGCGGCTATAAGATGAACGGTCATTATGCAGACTGTTGACGAACAATAGACCAACGATAAGCGGACATTGCAACGTGGGCGGAAAAAATCAGCGCAAACGCATCAAAAATGCCTAAATAATCCAAGACCGCCACTAAACTCACCAGCAAAACATTAGCCTCCCCGCCATCCAATTGATGCAAAGCATTCACGATTAAATCAAACAATTCATCAGTAAATACCTCAATTCCGTTATAGGTTGCTACACTCAAGCCTAACGTCATAAAAACCCGAAATACGGTATATTCAACCAACCCCGCCCAGAACGTGAGCGAAAATATTTTATTAAAAACGACGGTTAATAATTCACTCATGATTTAAACACAATCGCCTGAACTTTCATAAGAGTAGAAACATAAATGAGAATTTTGGCGATGTAGAGAATGATGCACAGCATAGAAAAATCAAACTCGATATCACCCGCCCCTAAAAAATCAATTTTCACGGATTCAGTTAAAGGACACGACCCCGCAGAGAACGCGGGAATATTCAACAATTGAGAAACATTAATTTGTGTAAAAAACCGTTTACTATCACCGATTTTAAACTCTTCCATATCGCTAGACGGTTCAAAATCGTCAGGGTCTAAAGAATCCTTATAAGTTTTCTCCAATGCCTGAATTGTGCGCACAATCTCCTCATCATCTATCGAGGTGACAGGAATACGCCCAATAGCCTCGACAATCGCCCGTGTTTGGTTCTGTAGCTCATTTGCCGTATTAATGGCATGTTCCTCAACAGAATCGGTGATGTCGTCAGTAGATTTCTTAAGATTAAAAGAAATGGATTCATCAATATCCTCACCCAAATCATCAAGAATCGATTTAATATCGGCTAACGTTTGATGCGTTATCGAATCAGAGACCTTACAAGGCGGTTTCCCATCCACCCCACAAGGCAAACCCGATAAAGTGCTAGACCCTTCAGAACCACAGCCCCCGTCATCATCATCACCAGAATCATTAGACGTTAAACGATAAGTACAGCCGAAAGCCGTATAACCATCACCCATATTGATATATGGGCAACCATTACTACAAATTTTCTCAGTGGCATGAGGGGCAGGAGACCCCGAAGACTCAAGGACAGGACAACCCGCGACAACCGTTTGCGGAGCATTCTCATAATCACAATCTTTAGGTTCAGTAGCCGTCTTAGCAGACGTTAACGGACTCATACAATATTCATCCGCTTCACACCGATTCTCGACTTCGAAATAACGCCCTTCAGGTCTATAAAAACGCTCCATAGTCACTTCTGATTGTTCATCTTTATCCTTTACAAAATCCCCATTTAAAGAATCAGACGACACAATATAAGAACCGCCATTACACCCCAAGCCCTGATAATGACAAATAACCGCAGTTGAATCTTTGCCCTTACAATTCCCCTCTAAAGCCCCACAACGCATAATCCGAAACTCGTCATACGCCATTTTGAACTCATTTGGACAAAACTTTACATTGCCCTTAATCCGCTCATCTTCCTTACAATCTGCACCTGTTCCAGTATCATCATCATCATCATCGTCGTCGTCGTTACCTGTATCGTCAGAATGGTCATCATCATCGGGGATACCATCACCATCATCATCATCGTCGCTGGTGTCGCTTGTACCATCGCCATCACTATCAAGAAGTTCCTCACAAAGCGGGTCAGTATAATGACACGTTCTAACCCCCTCATAATCCACCTTACACCAACCATAAAAAGCCGTTCCGTTCTTAATATACATGGGCGATTCGTCCCACTCGCACGACTGCGTACAACCAGCAGAAAAAACCTCGATAGAACGCCCAACAAACTGCGTGCTATTCGCATCGTATTCACAAGCTCGAGCAGGAAAATGTCCTTGTGCATGACAAGAATGAGCTTCATAAACACAAGAATCTGCTTCACTTTGCCGACAATATGAAAAAGCAAAATCACCCCATAAAGTCGCAAATCGTGGGACAACCTGCGAACTATAAAAGGCAAGAATCATACTTCTAATAATATCGCCTGAGCGAGTTACTCCTAAATACTCTAAAAACTCGATATTATCCTTAGAAACCCGATACAGTTTTGTCCGAAAACTCACCATAAAATTGCCAGTATTCTCGAACTCCTCCCGACAAAGATACGCCCACTCTAAAGACCCATCCAACCCATCATTTTGCGTAAAAATAGAGTCACACATCCCATAAGGGTATGCATTGCCAACAGACTCAGCACACCGCTCGAAATTAGATTGCGCGTTAGCACAAACCGCCCAAGATAAAAAACTTAATATCAAAAGAAATCTGTACATAACGGCAATCTAACCTATTAACTACATAGCACCACGAGCCCAGCGAACCATAGCCACAATGGCAAGCACTGTTAAAGCAGCCACCCCAACCGATAAAATCGGAACAGCAGCCGCTTTAATCTGGTCGACAACCTCAGATACATCCATCGTAATTGGGGCCGCACTTGCTACCCCTGAAAACAACAACAAGGAAACCCCAACAAGTAAGGAATCCTTAAACCCCGTTTTTGCAGAATTAATAACGGTCAACATAAAAAACTCCTAAAGTTACATAGCACCACGCGCCCAACGAATCATTGCCACAATGGCAAGAATCGTTAATGAAGCCAAACCAATCGCCAAAACAGGAAAAGCCCCCTCAGCAATCTGGTCGACAACATCATCAACAACCAAATAAAAAGGCGTAGCACTAACAGACCATGAAGAAAGAAATAACAATAAACCCATAACAGGCTTTAAAATTTGCACATTTATAAACTCCTTAACGAATCGCCAGCGCACAACAGAGAATTGTAAAAACAAGCGCGAACAACTTAAAAATTTCAACAATAAGCTCATTTGCTTGCGCAATATCCACAATTAACCCCTGACACCTGACCGAGCAATTAAAAACGGTGTTCCTAACAACAGAACACCCCCACACAGCACCATCACAAACAAATAAATAAACGGATAAACCCGCTCTTCTATCGTTGGTTCAATCGGTTCTACCAACTCCCCAAACACAGAGGCATACGCCACAAAACCATACGGCGCAGACAAGGCATCGATACAGCCCTCCGTATTGCGATGTTCCATTGAATAAGACACACAATAAGCTTGATTACCGAACCGATTAACACAAACGGCAAACAAGCCCGCTGTTACCTGTTCATCAGTCAAACCATTACGGAGATATGAACAGGCAAACACAGGCACGCTAAACACTAGAAAGCTAAACAATAAAAGCGTTCTCATGTCACCTAAGCGACTTTAGGAATGGGGGGAGGAACAGCGGAAGGAATAGCCGAAGCCTTCACAGGGGGAGACATCGCCAACTTTAAAAAATCGCCTAGTTGTCCAACGGTTTCCTTAAGGGGTGTAATTGCCTGAGCAAAAGCGGACGCTTTACCGCCAGCCCCTGCAATAGTAACTAGCTCAATATCACACACACACGGCAGAACTTTTTGCGCATCAAGCACAAGCCCTGTTGTGTATTCACAAGAAACCTTAATAGGCGCATGTCCTGATTTCCCTTCTTTTTGCGGGCCCGCATCCTGAGCCAATACTAAAACGCTTGCATAAGCATTACCGTCGACTTTACCAACAGATACAGACAACACTAAATAACGTTCTAACGCCATAATTAAGCCTCGATAGGAAGTTGAAGACGACGAGGGACACGCTTATCACTAGGAAGCAATGACTTTACAATTTCCTCATCAGTCAGTTTTAAATGATGTTTCATCACATTGAGAAGCCCACCGTAAGATTGACGGGCATAATGTTTTAAATGTGCAAGATTGACTTGAGTTTGAGGAGAATCAAATGAGAGTTTCAGAGGAACGCCCGAAACGTCAGACGGGACAACATGGGAAGGGGTAGGCAATTGACTGAACAAACGCGGATAGAAACCCAGTAGGAAAGCGTTGTAATCATCAAACAGAGCCAGCGGAATATCACAATCGACAGAACGGGCTTCAATTTCCAACCGAAACCAATGCGGAAATGGATTATCGACCGCTTCATCTAACAACTGATAGTTTTTCTCATACGCACGGCAGAACTTAGCCCCACCGCGTTTACCCACATACAGGGTATAACCGCCCACTTTTTCACCGTGTACTTTAGGCTCTATCACATTGTGACGAGGTTCACGACCTCCAGAGTTAAACAACCCGCTAAAATAGGCTTGTTTCACATAATCGTAATTAACTAAACCATCCAGATAATCGACCGCTAAATCAATACGGGTGATATGAGGCTCAAACACTTGAATCTGTTTTATAAAAGCTTTTACGTCTAACCCTAAACACGCAAGACCCGATAAGGAGAGGTAAAACCCCTTATTTTTCTTACTAGAAGTCGAATCTGTATAAGCTATTAAGCCTGAACTAGAAACCCCGCCCAAAACAACACGATTGAGTATGTAAGAACGTTCATAGCCATAAATACCCGCTGGACGCTTATCTGCTATGAAAGCAACGCCAGCCAATCGGAGCGCATCTAAAATAAATTCTAAAAAGCCTGATGCATGAACACCACCCAAATTGTCTGCATCAAAAGACAGGCTTAAATAATCTACTTGCGCCCCAAAATCGCCAGACATTGATAAACCCCTGTTAATGTAATCCCTTTTTTAAGTTATAACAGGTTGTATTAGTTTGCAATTGGGGGGTAAGTTTTAGAACTATGAAAGGATGAAAGGACGATAAGAGATTTTTTAAATTAGTTTTTTTTGTCGTTTTAAACTTTCCCCCCGTATTACTAGAGGGGGGGCGGGGTGCAAAGCACTTACCCGCCCCCCTTCCCTAAATAGACATAAAAAAAGCCCGTACTCTATTAAGAATACAGGCTTTTATAAATTATTGTTTTTATTAGTTACAAGGATTTGTTCCACCTTCCAGATAATAATAAATTCGACCGTTCTTTGTACACTGTAACAAGCCATCCGCTTCTGATGTTTGAATTTCTCTTGTCTGTGTTTGTATTGGTTTAGGCTTAGGTTGAGACGTTCTCGAAGTTGATTGAGAGCGCGGAACAGATGTATTTGACGTGCTTTTAAGCTGGTTAAGTTCTTGCTTTAACCGTAAATTTTCCGCTGAAAATTGGCGAGTATATTCTTGTGATTGACTCAAAGTATTTTCTATTGAAACTAAATTAGATTTAACTATTTGTAATTCTTTATCTTTCCCAGAAATCACTAAATAACTATAAATCAATGTGATGAAAAACAGCACATAGCCAATTGACCCCGTAACCGCAGAAGACCCCGAAGACCGCCCACCACTCGCATCAATTTTATGTATTCTACTACCGATAAAGAAGTACAACATACCCCCAAAAATCGGAAGCAAAATAATAACCAGTATCCAAATGATTTTATTAAAGCCTGTAAATTCATGACGCAAGCAATCAACCAACGCCGAGACAATCGTAATAAATACCAAAACCAGCGCAAGAAACGGTATTAAAACGGATAAAAGATTAAAATCCGAACTCATTATAAGACCTTAAATATAAAGAATATTCCCCAATATTCCCATTACCCTGAATTGACCCCCTGCACAAGCCTAGTAAAAAACATTTTTTCTTTTGACTTTATAGGCTTGAACAGATAACTAATGATTACATGAATTTAATTTTAATGCAAGGGCTAACTTATTGAAGGCACGATTAAATAAGCGTATTAGCAGTTATAAACTAAAAAAACCTAGCCAATTTGTTAAAGTTGACTAGGTTTTTTTAGTGTTTTCAATCTATTGCATAATGTATTTTTTTACATGTCTTTATATATTAACTTGTCTTTATTTTATGATGTTTTCTTATCTAAAATAGCATAACCTCTTGTTTTTATGAAATAGCCTTTTTTTCGGGAAGTAAGGGTCGAAGGTTCGAATCCTTTCACTCCGACCACTTTAAAATCAATAGCTTACCTCACTATGTTAGCGTTTTCTAATATTAACGTCCTCTAATATATAGATTTTTGTATTGTCGAGTTTTTCAAGTGCTTCTCGCGCCTTGCTTTTTTCCAGATGTGCGTAGTATTCTCGCGTTGTTCCAATATCTTTGTGTCTAAGCACTTCCTGCACAATTTCGAGCCTCTCGCCTGAGTTAATTAACCAGCTCCCGACCGTTCTTCTTAAGTCGTGTATGGTTAAGCCTTCAATCTTGGCTTTCTTGCACGCCGTCGCAAAGCTGTTTTTGATGTTTTGTAGCCGTTCTCCATTGGGGTGACTGAATACCCATGTACTACTGCGAACCCGGTATTTTTTGAGGGTGTTTAATGCGTGGAGGGCGTATTGATTTAAGGGTATCGACGCAGGGTCGCCGTTTTTGGTTTGGTTTAAATAGATGGTTTGGCTTTCCCAGTCTATTTGCGCCCAGCGAAGGTTAAGAATTTCGCCCTTTCTCATACCCGTTGCTAAGGCTAGTTGTATGAATGGTAATAACAGCGGGTTCTTTGATTCGCTAGCCGCTTGTATGAGGTGTTTTGCTTCCGCTACGGTTGCCCATCTTTTACGCCCCCTCGGTTTCTTTTCGCGGTTGCCTAGTGTGGGATTCGGCAAATTTTCATCATGGTCATAGTTGAGTTGGTTTATTACGCCACTGATTAGGCGCAATTCGCCGTTGATGGTGTGGGCTGTTACGCCCGCTTGTTTGCGTTGTCTGACGTATTGGCGGACGTGTGAACGTTTAATATCTTGAACGGTGAAGCCTTGAAAGTAGGCAATCAAATGTTTGCTTCTCGATACGTTTATCGGATGTGAAACACGGTTTTTTGTTTCGTTCAGGTAGCCTTGTAGGGCTGTTGTAAAAAGGATACAGTCCATTTCATTTTTTTCTGCGTGAGTTGTAGCGATTTTTGCCAAAAGTTCACCATATTAACCATTTCAATAACTTAACCTAACATTGACCCACCATAGTTCACCATATTAACCATTTCAATAAGTTATCTCTCTTTTTTATCTTAATAACCTAGAATAACACAGGGGTATTAGTAGCTAAGTTATTGGCTTGGTTAATATGGTGGACTATGGTGGGTCAATGGTGAATCAAGTTATTGATTTGGTTAAAATGGTGGACTTTTGCACTTTTTCTAAATTTGTGTGTGTCCCATTTTTCGCGTTTTTTTACTGTTGTTTTCACGCAACAATTAGAACGGCTTAGGGTATTTCATATCGATAGGGGAGGGTGTCCGTTCTGCTTCTCGACGAATGCTTAGGCAGTCGATGTAACTAGCATTCATGTCACGCCAGCGTTTAACATCAAATTTAAGCCTAGTTGTGTGTTGCACAGTTCAACGAGGAGCGGGACCCAGCGATTGAGGGCTAGGGGTTTATTGCCAACGTCTTGGCAGTATTGAACATAAGAAGGGTATAGCCATTTGTCAGCATTGATAATTTGCCCATTGTCTGAGCGACTGACACCGACAGGCGTAGAGAAATGCAGATCATAAACGACCCGTTCTTCTAACCATGCGGCTATTGGATTCGTATTGATGAGGTTTTCACGTTCTACGTCGTGGAGGCTGTGAACGTTGTCGTGTGTGTCTCTGACATAAGAGGCGACTTGCTCAGGGCTTAGGGCTAAGACCCAGTTAATTAAGCCCACAATGTAGGGTTGAAATTCTTTTGTGAGGTCTCGACGTTCTTTCGAGTTGATAAGCTGATTGAAGTAAACGGTGATACGACGGCGGGCTATTCCGCTGGTGTAGTCTTTGGAGCTTATCGCCTCATTAGCGGCTATAACGACTAGTCCTGTTGCTTTAAAGCCCGCTGTTGCTTGTATGCCTTTTCGTTCGTAGCGGAGGGTGTCTTGTCCTGTTATTGCCTTGAGAACGCTAACATCGCCCGCGAAGTTTTGGGAGTCAGTTATTGTTATCAGCTTTTTACCGTAAAGGCAGGCAGTCTCGAATTGTCCTTTTTCTAGGAGTTTAAGTTCTGTTGAGTGGGTATTTTGTTCACCAACAAGTAACTCGCAGAGTCTGATAAATGTACCTTTACCGCTACCGCCTACGCCGATGATTTCAAGATAGCGTTGTAGTTCTACGCGAGAGGTAACGATTGCATTCATATAAGCGCGAAGTAGTTGGAGCTGGTCCTCATTACCGCCAACGCAGAACGATAGCCAGTCAATGATAGGCTTACAAGTGGCTTGTGGGCTGTAGTCGTAGGGGATTATCCACGTGGTGTAGTATTTTTTGTCGTGTTTGAAGAGTTTTTTGTCGGTTATGCGTAGGAGTCCGTTTTTGAAGGGGATTGTGTCGGGTATTTTGTTGAAAAAACAGGGGGTTGTCATTTTCCGTTTAAACTTTGGTAAAGAATTTCGCGCGATGTTTGAAAGTATTGCGCTGCTTCTTCCATCGTGCCGAACTCCCCCCACAGTTCTTCTATCATCGTTACTTTGTTCATAGGGGATTTCCTACGTATAATTGAGTGTGAGTGTAATTGCTTACGCTTACAGTTATAGAGCATGAATAATTGACCTATCTATCAAAGCGTTTTAACGAAAATTTGAAGAATAAGGCTATGAATAACAGACTAAAAGCAATACACGAATTTAAGAGTATGACTCAAAAAGACTTTGCTGAGTTATTAGAATTAAATTTGCGCATGTTGCAAAACTATGAAAGCGCAGAAAGGGCTATACCTAGCGACGTAGTAACTAAGCTTTATACGAAAATGTCTGGTTTTTAACTGGTAAAGGTGAAATGTACGAAGATGGACAAGAGCCAAAGAAAACCCAAGCCATAGTCGAAATGATAGAAAGCCTCGACGATAGCCAAAAGCAAAAAATTTATACAGTTATTGAAGACGAAAAGCGATTTAACGAAAAGGTAAAAAGATGAATATTGAAATTGACGATGTGCTATTAGAGCAAGCCGTAAAATTCACAGGATTATCGATAAAACAGACGATAGAAGAGAGTTTGCATTTACTCATTAATTCAGGCTTGCATCACTTTGAGGTAAACCCTGTATTAACTTTGCCCCAAAAAGAATGGAATGCACTACTGGATAAAATGGATATGCCACCAGCTCCCAATGCAAAACTATTGGCGACAACAAAACGCTACAGGGATATCATAGGATGACTTGGATAATCAAAGCATTATCAAAAAAGCATCATAAAAAAGACTTTGATTGTCATGAACCTGCATTAACAGAATATTTACAAAAATATGCCCTTCAACATGCTAACCGTAACTTAAATAAAAGTTATGTTGCCTGTCATATCGATACACCAGAACATATTGCTGGATTTTACAGCTTAAGCACAGGTTCTATTATGCCTGAGCAACTACCAAACACTGCAAAAGCAGGGATAAAACATGCAATCCCAATTGCTTACCTAACACGTTTAGCAGTGGATTATCGGGAACAAGGAAAAGACTTAGGCGCATTTTTGTTAATCAATGCGTTAGAACGATGTTTAAAAATATCGCAAGAGGTTGGATTATTTGGTGTCGTTGTAGATGCTAAAAACGATACAGCGAAATCATTTTATAGTCAGTACGGTTTTGAACCATTAAGCAGTAACGAATTAAGTTTGATTTTACTGACTAAAGATATTTCTTTTTTAGCAAGAAAAAACTGATAACTCTGCTTTAAATCTGTTTATTCCTGCAATAAATCCAGATATAGCTCATAAAAACAAGCTATATTAGCTACTAGAGACGGCTACATAAAAAAATTAAAGGTTTTGTTCTAACATTAGTGTAAAACTAAAGTAAAACAAAACCTTTAATATACCTTATAAAGAAGTTCGTACTATAGATAACTTTATTTTTTCTGGTTTTCTAATTAACAAATCTTCTTTAATGAATTTTGTCAAAAGTCCCACGTCTCTAATTTTCAGCTCTTCCGCAATTTCTTCCGCATAAATTGCTTTTTTTGTAGTCGCCAAAACATTAAAAGCCGCTTTTAACAATTCAGGAGACTCTTCATTTTCATTACGAAGCTCATCATCCCAATGTTCTTTAATTGCTTGCCCATTCGTTTTTAACGTTATAACTGCACTTTTAAACTGAGAATCACTAAGCAAACCTAAATTATGGGCACGATAAAAAATCGCTAACTGACTTACTCGCCAGATTTTTTTAAAATCTTCAATTTTTTTCCAGTTCATTTTTGAGTCAAACTGTTGAACTCTCGGAAAAAAGCTAAGCATTATACTTCTAGGTAAAAGTAATGCGCCTGCAAAATAATTTGCTTGTCCTTCAGTAAGACTATCTCCTGTTTCGACACCTTGATGAAGGACTAAATGCCCTAACTCATGCGCAATATCAAAACGTTGTCTGCAAATATTATCTTTTGCATCATTGCGAACAATAATAGGGCGTTTAGAATTGTAAAACGACAAAGCATCTAATTTATCTGAGTCTTCTGGAAATTTGATAACAGTAACGATAACACCAATATGTTCCGCTAACCTTGTCATATTACTAATGGGACCCATACCGATACCCCAAGTATCTCGACATTTATCAGCAATATTATCTATATCCGCATTACTAAGGTGACTTTGCCGAGTGTATGATTTATCAAATAAATCATGAATTTGAACGTTTAAATCTGGGGATAATGCTGATAACTCAGGTATATTTACCTTTGGAAATCTCACCTTGCTATCTAACAACATAACTAAACGATTAGTTAATACTCCACAGCTAGAAGCAAATTCTTTCAGATATTTTGGTGTGGTCGTCTTCTTACGAAAATGAATCTGTGTTTCTGTAAGCATTCCCTTTGATGGAGAGGTTAGAAAGTCTATAGTAACCCCCAAAACAGAGGCTAAGTCACTTAGTAAGGCATCAGTCGGTATAGCTCTTCCATTTTCTATATTGCTTATGTATTGTTTTGTCTTACCAACCTTATTGGCAATATCCTCCAAGCTAAGCTCCTGAAGGCTACGTATTAATCGAAACTCAGTGCAATTGAATTCGCCACTCATGTTATCACTCCTAATTCTTGCACCTTCCTCTTAAAAATCATAGAGGAACAATCGAGTAAAAAAGATTCCCTCTTTTTCATCAGAAGGAATCTTCTTTATCTAACCAAATAGTAAAAAGTTACATATAACTATTTTCTAGAGGCAGAAATAATTTTCCCATCATCATCCATATTGTCATCCTTAAGTGTAACTCCATCAACCAGCGAAGGAAGTGAAACTGGAGCTGGTTCAGTATTCGAAACAGAGCAAAGTACACCATGGTTCTTAGGACGCCATTCATAAATCTTTTGACTGTTAATATTACGACCAATAAAGTAAAAGCTTTGACCAAGCTCATAATTTTGATAATCAAAGATAAAATAACCTTGAACAATAATGTGTTCATCTATAGCAAATAGTTCTTTAGTGTAAAAATCTTTTTTCTTTTTAGAAAGAAAAGTTAATAATTTTTCTTCATTCACAAAGGAACGGCAAGGAATCCCCTCTAAGTGAATCATCTGATTAGACCCTTTGCCAGAGCACGATAAAAAACTATATTCCTTTTCTAACTTTAGAAACATATTAATAAGATATGCACTTATATTCGTACCACGCATATAAGCTTTTGGATAAGCCGCTAATTCTTTAGATGCTAAGCAAGCAGATTGCAAACAATCATTTATCTCATATAACGAATCACAAATAGATTGATACAGCTTATTCAATGAAGATTCTAATAACTCAGTATTCATAGTTTATTAATACCTTTAAGTAAATTTAAAAAGAAATTTAACATGCACTACCAATGACACTTCCTTATCCCTAGCTCGAACATGCTAGGGATACTATATGCAAAAATAAAAATTTGTCAACCAGCTATTTTTATATTATACATATAATTCAATAGTAAATCGCATATAAATTATTTATAGACAATAAGTGTTTTTAAAAAAAATATACTTAAATAACTTGATAAAATGGAAATATCTAATAGCATTAATATTATTAATATAACTTTTTAATCAAGGAGATTATTATGTCTAAAAAGACAAGTAATAAACAGAAGCAGTTAATCATCAATACCATGAAGGATGATAATGCATCTAAAATAGCTAAAGAACTTGCTGGATCGGCACTATCTCAATTTAATAGTAACAAGACAACCAGCTCAGAAGTGGCTGAAACTGCAGCAAAGGTACTTGCAAGTCCGAAGTATAGTCAGAACACTAAAAGCCTAGCTGGTACAGTGTTATCTCAGAAAAAACCCTAATTAATTAAAACAGAAGGAATTAATAAGATATCTTTTTGTTTTGTAGGTTAAGGCTTTGTGCAGACTCCCGAAAAAGTTAAAACAAAGCCTTATTTAATTTTCTCGTCTGTACTCCCTCCGCTGTTAAGTCCCAGCAGAGGCTTTAGAATACCGACTCGGCAACCGCAGTGCATTAGATTGGATAATAGACCAGTACCAAATCAGCACTGACAAGCGCAGTGATATTACCAACGACCCGAACAGACTAGACGACGAACAATACATAATCCGTTTAGTGCAAAAAATCGTTACAGTGAGCCTAGAAACGGTTAAACGAGTGAAAACCCCAATCGACATTCCCACTCTAAAAAGAGCAGTAGCTCATTAAATCGCTGAGGGGCTATATCAAGACAGCAAGATTTTTCTACCCCCTACCCTGATTCGTTCTGAAAGGTTAGTGACACAAGCGCGACCCGTATCAAGAAAAATCATGCTCTCTCGCTATAGCTTGAACGTGTGCGTATGGCTGAAGGGAAAAGCAAGAAAAAGTCACCTATTACAGTGATAAAGACGGAAGATAAAATACTAAACCCCAAAAACCCATTTATAAAAATGTAAGGTCTTGAAAAACATTAATATAATTACATTTTTTCCTTGTGCCGCACCCTCTAAAGTGTTAAAATATAAGCGTTATCAAAGAGTAATAACTCTTTTTAGAGTGTTCATATCATGTACGCCACCGCCAAGAAAAACGTTAGAATCCCTGTTGACCGTATCGACGAGGTTTTAGAGTACCTAAGCCTAGTTGCACCTGAACAAGACGAGGAAGTGTTAAATATAGTAACCGTACCATAAAGTGATTTAAATCTAGGACTGCCAGTCCTTCGCATCGTTTTATAGTACGTTTATTATATATGGCGACAAGGGCTATATTTCTAAAGCATTAAAAGCCTCTTAGAAAACTCAAAGTAATGATGCTAAAAAATATTCCTTAATAGAAACCGTTATTAGTCAGCTTAAATCGTTCATTCAGATTGAACATACCCAGACATCGCAGTGTCTTAGGATTTATGCGCAATGTTATTGCGGAGCTTATTGCCTACGCTTGAAAGGTCAATAAGCCTTCTTTGATGTCTTATCTTTATCCTAAACGGGTTGATAACTCAAGATTTTCAAGATGCTTTTCAACCATTTCTTATTTAAATTCTTTTTCTCAATACAGGGGTTAAAATAAACTTGTAGAACTGGGCTTATAACAGGTTTTCTCAAGTTTTATTGGCAGATTCCCTTAATTTCCCCATAATTCAGGTAAACTGGAGAAATCAGCAACTGTATATAAAACCCTAAGAACATCGGCTTTATACAAAGCTCGGTTGCTAACCAATTAATATTAATAAATAAAGATAAAAATGAAGTGGAGTAGCCCAAGAATGGCGAATTTAACACCATTACATGTCGTTGCGGGCGTTGTGCGAAACGCGCAAGGCGATATTTTACTAGCGCGTCGTCATGTAACTAAAGAACAAGGGGATTTATGGGAGTTTCCAGGTGGAAAGCGTGAGCAGGGCGAAGAACCAGAACAAACGCTTGTGCGTGAATTTCAAGAAGAGGTCGATATCACTATTCAACGCGCTCGCCCCTTAATTCGTATTCGTCACACCTATACTTATCGTGAAGTTTTATTAGATGTGTGGTCAGTTGAACAATTCAGCGGGACAGCGTGGGGACGGGAAGGACAATCGGTCGAATGGTGTGCCCCGCATTTATTACGCCTGCGTACTTTTCCTGCCGCTAATTATCCCATTATTAACGCGGTGTTATTGCCCGCAATATACATTATTAGTACAGAACCATTAAAGCAAAATGACCCGCAGTTTTTTTATCAGTTAGAAAAGCAAATCGATAACGGTTTGCAGTTATTGCAATTTCGCGCGGGGTCATTAAATGATTATGAGTATTGCGCCTGTGCGGAAAAAATCTTGACCTTGTGCGAGCCTACAAAAGTACAGGTGTTATTGCATCGCACACCGCAAATTGTATTGTCAGTCGGTGCGCATGGGGTGCATTTATCTCAAACCGCTTTATTGAATCTGAAAGAACGCCCGTTAAAAAAACCGTTGTGGGTGGCAAGTTCCTGTCATACCCTTGCCGATATTCAACACGCGCAATCTATCGGCGTTGATTTCTTAACGTTAGGCGCAATTCGCGCTCCAGAACCAGAAAATTCCCTCGGCTGGTTTAATTTTTTCACTTGTACGGAGTCTGCCAAAATTCCCGTTTTTGCTGTCGGCGGCTTACAGTATGAAGATATGTCGTTTGCATGGGCACATGGTGGGCAAGGCATCGCAGGACGACAACATTTATGGTAATTCTCAGATTTTAATGGCTTGTGGTGTCAGGTGTCGGATTTATCAGATTAGCAAGATTGGGTAGAATTCATGTTTGGGTGCTAAATTGTCTTGTTAATCTTGTGAATCCTGAAAATGAGACAATTAAAATTTTTCTTTGAAAAATTATGATTATTTTGCTAAACACTTTAGCTATTTATAACGTATCTATTTAAAATTCCTTTATTTTTCCGCGCTCAACTGTCTGCTATTTTCTCTCCATTTCACAAAATAGCATAGATTAACACCAATATCTTTTACTGGTTTAAAATACCTACTTCTTTTCTTGTCACTATCCATATACAGGAGGGTATTGTGTATAAGCTAGCACGTTATTTTTTACGTTGTTTGCCTGCTCTTATTTTGCCTGCATCCAGCATGGCAACGGATAACTGCGCATTTCAACAAATCCATGTGTATGAAACGCTTGAGTTTACAATTCAAGGGACAGGATGTGATACACATCAATGGGAAATCCAAGTTAAGAATGAAGATAAGCCTTTTACGCAGTTAAAAGGCTCAAGTCCACGTTTGCAAAATGCATGGGTCACAGATATTGATGGTGATGGTAATCCTGAAGTCATTTTGCAAATGCAAAATGCAGGAGAAAAGGCAGAAGGGAGCATTCGTTTATTGGAGTTAGTCGGAACGCATTTTAATCCTGAGCAAACTTTACCTGTCTTATCCGCAGAAGAACAAGCGCAATATCAAGGACATGATAATTTTACAGTAGAAGATGGACAAATTGTCCGCGATTTTTCCTTAGGCAAAGAAACAAAACAGATTTTTTATCAATTCGTCGATAAAAAATTAGTTGTGAAAGTACCATAACGGTATGGATTATCACGATACGCAGCGGGGTTACTCAGAGGCTTATGTTAATAGAACTAAGTGGACTTTATAAAAATATGTTGATAGTTTTAGATTTTTTTAAAAAGGGGCTGGTTTTATGCTTATTATCGAGCGTTCTGGTTGCCTGTTCTAGTGTACCTGAACAAGTGGATGGTTCTGATGATAATAATTTAGCTGCAACGGCGTTAGATGCAGAAAGAGCTCGCACTGATGCATTGAATAAAGCGATTTTAGACAGTGTTCGCTCTCAACAAGTTAGTAAAGGTTTATTAATTACGCTGAACGATAGTTTATTTGAAACAGGTAAGGCGGAGTTATTAACAGCATCCAGCGCAAGCATTGATAAAATTGCAAGTTTTCTTCACCAAAACCCAACCCGTAATATTTTAATTGAAGGTTACACCGACAGCACGGGCAGTCATGATTACAACTTAGGATTGTCACAACGCCGTGCGGATGCGGTGAAATATGCGTTTATTTCTCGTGGTGTTGCTTCTAAACGGATTATTGCAAAAGGTTATGGGGAAAAATCACCCATTGCAGATAATCAAACACTGGGCGGACGACAAAAAAATCGCCGTATTGAAATCACGGTATTAAATGAGGGATTAGCGGCACGCTAAATCAGCGGGTGCGAATTCAAGCAGTCACTTTAAGACTTAAAACGGATTCGCACCGTTTTTTATGTTTACGCCCCCGCTTAATGGGCTTAACTCAACAGTAATTTAATAGACATCACTGCCAAAAAAGCAGCAAAGAAGATTTGTAAGGCTCGCATGGGGACAGTATGCGCAAGTTTTGCCCCTAACGGTGCGAATAACATGCTGATAATAGCAATAGTAATAAAAACAGGCAGATAAATATAGCCTAAACTCCATTCTGGCAAACCTTCTACGTGCCAACCTGTCCATATAAAGCCAATTGCGCCTGAAACCGCAATCGGAAAGCCACAAGCGGATGAGCTTGCCACGGCATTTCGAATGTTGACATTACACCAGACTAAAAATGGGACAGTCAGCGACCCGCCACCGATACCCACAAGGGCAGAGACAATGCCGATAATCCCCCCAACTAAACTGCTCCCCCCCCAACTGGGCAATTGATGTGATGGTGCAGGACGCGCACCAAACCCAATTTGAATCGAGACGAATAGTAAGAAAATGGCAAAAATTTTCTTTAAGGTATCGCTAGATAAGCCATCGGCAATCCACGCGCCAATTAATGCACCAATGATGATACTGGGGGTTAAACGTAAGACGATAGCCCAAATAACCGCCCCCCGTTTATGATGGGCGTAAATGGAAGATAGGGAAGTAATCACAATTGTGGCTAAGGAAGTGCCAACAGCAATGTGCATTAAATAGGCTTGTGGGAGTTCTGGATGTGAATGAAAAATCCAAAGCAGCCCTGGCACGATAACCACGCCTCCACCTACGCCCAATAATCCTGCTAAAACCCCAGCAACTGCACCGAGTGCGAGCAAACTAACAATTTCCAATCTTTTTATTCCTATTAAAAAATCAATAGCATTATTTATCTGAATCAGAATCCAGACAGTTTGTTATCTTTAAATCACCCGTTTGCCAAATGCAAACTAGGCAAATAATCTGTTGTCAATTAAATCACTGTATTAACTCTTGCTAATTGCGGTAAATCGCCTGTTAATCCCATTGCTTGACGCATAAACAGCATTTTTAAAGGCGGTAATTGATTTGTAAGATTTAAACCTTGACTGCGTAACCATTGCAAAGGGCGATGTTGTGTATTAAATAACTGTTTAAAACCATCCATTGCCAACATCATGGCAAGATTATCCCCTTTACGCCAACGTTCATAACGGCGCAATAAGCTAATTTGCCCGACATCTTCCCCCTGACGATAAGCTTGTATTACTAATTCAGCAAGGCTTGCTGCATCTAATAAACCTAAATTCACCCCTTGTCCTGCCAGCGGATGAATCGTGTGCGCAGCATCACCAACTAATGCAAGGCGCGTTTGCACATAATGTTGTGCATGGCGACGTTGTAAAGGAAAGGCTAAACGCTCGCTACAGGCAATAACCTCACCTAAGCGATATGCAAAAGTTACGGATAAATGATTTAAAAAATCGCTTTCAGACAATGCCATTAAATCGCGTGCGGTTGGCGTAGGTACGCTATACACAATAGAACAACTGTGTTCATCCTTTAATGGTAAAAAGGCTAATACCCCATCCGTTAAAAACCGTTGCCACGCAGTATGCTGATGCGATAATTCTGTACGAATATTGGCGACAATCGCTTGTTGTCCATAATCTTGTAATTGATATGGAATTCCTGCTAATGAACGAATCGACGCATTTGCTCCCTCTGCACTGACCAATAATGCTGTTCGTAAAACGCTTGCGGTATCTAATGTTACCTCCATTGCCTGCCCAATCTGTAACAATTGCACAACTTTTGCGGGACGAAACCACGTTAATAACGATGGATACTGATTTAATTGCGCATGTAGTGCGGCTCGCATCACCGACTGCTCCACAATATGCCCTAAAACGGGTTCAACTAACTGCGTACAATCGAAATGAATTTCACCCGTCCCGTTTGCATCCCACACATACATCGATTGAAACGGACTCACCCGCAACGCCTGCATAGCCGACCACACGCCCAATTGCTGAAAAATCCGTTCAGAAGCTCGAGTAATCGCAAATGTTCGTAAATCAAGAGATTGGGTATCAATCACTGTTTGTGGATTCGCCTCGACTAACGCGACTTTTAAACCCGCCTGTAACAACGCACACGCTAATGTAGAGCCAACAATCCCACTCCCAACGATAACAACATCAAAATTTGTACTGTGTTGCATAAATAAATCTACCTTTGTGCTGAAAATTGATAGCCCATTTTCCTGCTTTGCCTAACTCACACCACGATGAACCGCCACCTTTGAAACGCCAACACATCCCCCCATTAAATGCTTGTTCGCAGAAAACCGCTATAATGTTAGCTCACTGCTAAAACTCAGGCTCAATACTCTGTTTATCATGTCTAATCATCGCCTTAAACAACTTCAACATGACAATATTTTGCTTGCCGCAGGCGAAGGCATTTTTGGATTAGACATAGACGGAAACACCACGTTTATTAATCCTGCTGCATTAAAAATGATTGGTTGGTCATTACACGAAATAATTAACAAACCTATTCACGACTACCACCACCACAGCCGTGCCGATGGCTCTCATTACCCACGCCAAGACTGCCCCATTTATATGGCAATTCGTGACGGGCTTGTTCACCATGCCGATAATGAAGTATTTTGGCGCAAAGATGGGTCTTGTTTTCCTGTTGATTATACCAGCACCCCCGTTTATGACGGCGATAAAGTCATCGGTGCAGTTGTTGTTTTTCAAGATATTACTGAACGTCGCCGTGCAGAATTAAAGCTACATCAAACCCTTGCAGAAGTACAACGCTTAAAAGAACAACTACAAGCAGAAAATCGATATTTACAAGAAGAGATAAAAACCGAACACAATTTCGAAGAAATTATTGGCAATAGCCAACCATTACAAAAAGTGCTCCGCCAAGTGTCACAAGTCGCACCAACAGATGCCTGCGTCTTAATTCAGGGCGAAAGTGGCACAGGAAAAGAACTGATTGCCCGCGCGATTCACAACCGCAGCCCCCGCAAAAATAAACCCTTAATTAAAGTCAACTGTGCCGCAATTGCACATAGCCTTGTCGACAGTGAATTATTTGGACACGAAAAAGGCGCGTTTACAGGCGCGTTACAACAACGCATAGGACGCTTTGAATTAGCAGACGGGGGCACATTGTTTTTAGATGAAGTTGCTGAATTACCGCTAGAAACACAGGTAAAACTTTTGCGGGTGTTACAAGAACAAGAATTTGAGCGGGTTGGCAGTAGTCACACGATAACCGTTAATGTGCGCATCATTGCAGCGACAAATCGAGATTTAAGCCAATTAGTCCGTACCACCGCATTTCGCCAAGACTTATTTTATCGCTTAATGGTCTTTCCGATTTATCTCCCCCCATTGCGTGACCGCCGTGATGATATTCCCGCCCTCACCCGCTATTTTTTAGAAAAAGCAGCAAAACGATTCGGAAAACACATCCGCACAATCACTGATGAAGCATTGATAACCTTACAAAATGCCTATTGGCATGGCAATATTCGTGAGTTACAAAATGCATTAGAACGAGCGGTGATTGTGGCGCAATCCGCCATTTTAAGCAGTGAAGATTTTTTACTCACGCCCGTGCCTGTTTTAACCGATAGCAGTATCACAACTGATGTATTGACCCTCGCAGAAGCCGAACGGCGACATATCTTGCACGCGCTAAACGTCACTCGCGGTATTATCGCGGGCGAAAAAGGAGCAGCGGCTTTATTAGATATTCATCCAAATACATTACGTTCTCGAATGATAAAGCTAGGCATACAAAAGCAGGATTTTTCGCCATTTTTATAATGTCTTTTATTAAATTCAACCTAAGTTTTGCGAGCTTCTTTTAAAAAGACAATAACTTGTCTGAATCAGGATTTTCAGGATTCACAGGATTTAAAACCCTTAAACCAAGAAATTAATGCGAATCATGATTTTTAATTCTGCTAATTCTGAAAATTCTGTGAATTCTGATTCAGACAAAAAAAGACCTGCTAGGTTTTGAAAACCTAGCAGACCCCTGTTTTATTTTATAAATCTCGCAGTACTGGGGGCGGTTAAAAAAAAGGACGGTTGTGCTTAGAATGTGATGAGATGTGGTCATTGGTTGGGCAACGTCACCAGAAAGTGTGGATATGGTTAGCGTTGGATAGAGACTCACAAGAAGTTGTCGGAATTGCCTTCAGAAAGTTCTTCCGAATAAACGGCATAAAGCGGTAGGGAAGGAGACGGGACTGACCAATCATATTGAGCGATTAAGACAGCGTATTAGTCATTTAGTGAGAAAAATCTTATCTTTTTCCAATAAGATAGAAAATCACATCGGAGCTACTATTTTTTTCATTAACAATTACAACAAATCACTGCTTCTTTAGCACTACCTATTATTTTTTCCGCATAAAATAGTCATATCACCAAGCATAAACTCAGCTTGTCATAAAATACCAATATTCTTAATTTTTATGCGCATATTTATCCTATTAATCAATCTGAAGTGCTAAACCTCATTAAATAAACGGTATGGATAACACCGCTTAATTTAATATGGTGGTATCCAATCCAGCCTATTGTTAAAAAGCTAATTCCATTTAACTACTGCATTCCCTGCCTACCCAACTGCAACCAAAATTGAATTAATGCCTGATTCACTTGTTCAGGACAATCACTAATTGCATGATGACCACAATTAGGAATCACTTTTAAAACAGCGTTTGGCAAACTCGCTTTTAAACGCTCTGCATCACTCGGCGGAAACCAATGGTCTTTTTCTCCCCATAAAACTAAAGTTGGGCATTTGATTTCTTCAAGATTTTCTTGAACTTCTGCAATAACACCATCATTAAATCGAATGAGTTTAATAATTTCTTCCGTCGCTTGCTTAGAATCAGCCGTTAAACGGGTTAACGCTCCCTGAAAGGCTAAATAAGGGTATAACACCCAATGTACATTTTCTTCTTTCAAAGTCCGACGGTTATAATAAATTTCTCGCTGTCCTTGATGATATAAAATACGCAATAAAGGTTCACAATAACGCGCTAAACCCGAATAATCAAAAAATCGTACCCAACTGAGCGGAATTTTTACCATCATCCGCATCCCTAAGTTAGGCATCTGACGCGGAAAAATTGCCGCATCGATAACACATAATTGCGATACTAAATCAGAACGTTCCTGTGCGACCGCAAGCGCAATTAATCCGCCAAGTGATTCACCCACTAAAAAAACAGGCTCATCACACAAGGCTTCTATCACACGAATGACTTCTTTAACTTGATAACCAGACCTGTCTTGTAACAATGGTTTATCCGAAAAACCGTAACCTTTGCCATCGAAACAAATGACACGAAAATGTTCTGATAATGCATCAATATTCTGATGCCAACTATAACTCCAACATCCCCATCCATTGAGACAGACAAGCGGTTGTCCTTGTCCTTTTTCCCCATAAGATAAGGTTACGGGGTGACCATTAGCATCTATGATTTGCAGGGTTTTACGCCCTGTTGGAAAGGTTTCTTGCCACCAATCTTGTTGTTGCATGATTTATATGAAAATACCGTCAATCCCTAAAATTAAAATTATCTCACACTCGCCCATGAAATAGTTACGGCGAAAAATAATATACCGAGAAATTTAGTCAACAAAATAACACATAGGGTTATTCATCCATAGCAGATGAAACCGCTACACTATTTAATATTCACTTTCTAACTTGCCTTGTGATGCGTCCCAACATGAACATAACGCCCCTTTTTGCATTAAGTCTGCTCCTTGTTGCCCAATTTGCCGAAGCACGTCCTGATATTAATACAGAAACTTACTACTACATTGTGGACGGTAAAGATGCAAAAGCCATACGCAAAGACCTCAATGAAAAACGTCAAGGAAATTATGATGCTTATACAAAATGGTCAGTCAAATGGCGATTTTTCTGGGATAAAAAACCCGATGAATGTACGATTAATCGAGTGACAACAACCGTAGATGTCAAGTTCACCTTGCCAAAACTGGCAAAAGATACGATTGCCAATCAAGACGCTCAAAACCGTTGGAAACGTTATTATAAAGCCTTAATTGACCATGAAAATGGTCATCGTGATTATGGGATAAAAGCCGCGAATGAAATTGAAGAGGCGTTATTAAACATGGACAGTTATGAAACTTGTGCCGATTTAGAAGAAGCTGCCAATGCCCTAGCGCATGATATTGTTGATGAAAATATTGCCGAGAATAAGCAGTATGATATTGATACCAATCACGGCATGAATGATGGGGCGGTCTTTCCTTAAGTTACCTGAGTTCTGCGAGTTTCTGTTAAAAAGATAACAGCTTGTCTGAATCAGAATTTTCAGAATTAACAGGATTTAAACCCCTTAAACCAAGAAGTTAATGCGAATCATGCTTTTTAATTCTGCTAATTCTGAAAATTCTGTGAATTCTGATTCAGACAAAAAAAGACCTGCTAGGTTTTTAAAACCTAGTAGGTCTCTGTTTTATTCTAGAAAACTCGTAGAGCTAAGGTTAGTTAAGTTTTATTGCTTCCACGCTTAAGCATTGGAATGAGGTTAAAATTATTATTTTTTTGTTATTAGTGCTTCAATTTGTTCAATAATCGGCATAACAATGGGATAAATTAAAGCAACGGCTTTTGCAGCTTCAATTAACCCCTTGGTTGTAACTTTTAACTGGAAAAAATTAGGTTTTTCCTTTTGTACCTCAGTAATTGCTTGTTGTGCAAAACTCTTGGCGGCTTCAGTTTCTTCTGTACTTTTCACTTGTTGTAATTGAGTCAGTAATTTCTGTAACAATCTTAATAACTGAGCATTTTCACTATTATTTGCTTGCTCAATATTATGATGTTTATCACGCCCAACAATATCGCCTCCCATACTAAAATCTCCTCCTCCTGTATTAATCTCGATATTAACACCGCCTTGTTGTTCCGCCCGTTTCTCATCTGTCATAAACTTTAAAACCTCGCTTAATGGATATTGACCATATTCACATATATAAAGTTTTCCTCTAGCACGCTCTAAGGCTAATAAACCCTTAAAGCCTGCGCGGGACATGTTACCTGTTGAATCAACTTCATTCTTTGCATTTGGCAACCAAACCCACTCGCTATAAGTTAAGGTCATTCTTGCCAGAATAATTTTAACATCATCATATAACTTACTAAAATATCGTACTGTATCTTTCCCTGAAACCCATAACGACCAACGTCGCCCATGATAATCTGCCATTGCTAACGCTTGTGCTTGGTAACTTTGCGATTTTAAACGTACCCCATTTTGCCACACCAGATTATCCACAATTTCATGATGTTGTCGCACGATAAAATTTGCCGTGAGATGTCTTGGCAAAAAACCTTCAAAATCAAAATCGAAACGAAAAGCAGTGGCGCGGTCAAATTGTAAATTTTGGGGTTGGTCAGAAGGTAATAAATCGGGAATGACATAATTATGAGGTTTTTGCGGTAATTCATAGCACAATTCAAACTCTTTCATCGCTTCCAAAATCACCCAATAACGCTCGCAAGAATACGTTAATTCATTGCCTTCATGGTCAACCACTTTTTGAGTCGTTAAAATTGCGTGCGCTTGTTGTTCTGTTAAATGGGCGGTTTTACCATAAATTAAGGTATAAACCCCATAAGTTAGCCAACGTGGATTTAAGACATAGTCATTTAAACGGGTAATCTTGGGAAAATGAATAATAACGCCTAAAGCATCAAAGAGTTTTAATAAACTGTCTTGGTTAAAATCCGCTGTTGTTTGAATCCCTTCTTGATTACACAGTGTTGTGTAATCTGTTTTACTTAAAAATGCTGAGGTAACAGATTTTGTTCTTAAAATTTGTAAAATATTAAATTCTGCTGCTGTAAAACGGGTTTGATAAATTTCCATCGCTTGCAGTTGTTCAATCAATTCCGTTTTAAAAATCTCAAAATAACGTTGATGCTTTCCAGCATCTTGGTATTGCGTACAACTTAACGGGTAAAAATTAACAAGCCGTTGCGGATATTTTTCATTTAAACGGTGCATATCTAAATTAACTTGTGTTAAATCAGATTTATTACCCACCAACATGACTTTTGAGTCGCCGCCAAAGGCTTTGACATGTTCTAACCAATATTCTACTTGTTGATTCGCATTAATATCCGTGCGTGCATTGAGGAGTGACACATATAAACAGCGCGAACGGAGAAAAAATTGATGCGTTGCGTGCGCCATCACTTGCCCACCAAAATCCCAAAAATGGGCTTTTATTTTTGCATTAGGCACATCCCACTCACGAATATCAATTCCTGCGGTCATTGCTTCTTTATTTTCAATGACAGGCTCATTAAATAAAGCACGGATTAATGAAGTTTTTCCCGCTTCGCCATAGCCTAAAAAAATCACACGAACACGATTTAAGGTTTCTTGCTCAGGATTTTCCCATTGAGATAGTAACCGTGCATTAATTTCGGCTGGAGAAAGAGCCTCATATTCGGGACTAAGTAAAACTTGTTTAGCCAGCGTTTTAGGATTCAGCGGTTTACCTGCTAAACGGTCTTGATACCAATTTAACCAATAAGTATCAAAACCATGACCGAGTTCTTTCAAACCTTGGATAAAATGCGTGTGTAATTTGGGGGAAATGATTTTAGATGGTTGTTCTAATAGTATAGTTTTTTTACCTTTCTCTAAAAACTCTATAAAAATGGCGATAATATGGGCAATGGAATAGGCGACATAGACAGCATCAATATTGATGGCTACAAGACAAGCACTGAAGGCAGCACTATTTTCATTAGTGTCGAAAGTGATAACATTACCACTAGTGTCGGGGGCTATGGTAGCAATACCAGCAGCTATAATAGTGGTGGTAGCTACCTCTGCTACTGCTGCTACTGCCCCTACTGCTGAGGCATGAGTAGTAAGGGAGGGGGCATTGATTACAGCATTTAGAGCATGGATTGCAACAGCATGGTCAGTGGCAACAGCACGGGCAATCTCCTTACTTTCCAAATAAGTCGCACACCATCCTAATTGTTCAGCACGTAATATGGCTAATAAATATTTTTGCCGTTCAGACTTTTTCCAAAACCATAAAAACCCTTTTTTATCAGCCTCTATCGCTAATACAGGCAATGCCAACAAAGCCATCTTTGCCGCAAATGCTGCACATTTCCAAGGGTCGTTTAAATCCCGTAATTTTTGTTCAAGCTCTTTTCTATCCATTTATTTCTAACCTTTAATTAAAGATAAATTCCGAAAAAGTACAATTATATTGTTTCTTTGCTGGAAAAATACTATATTTCCTAAAATATACAATTTTTAGGATTAACATGGTTAAAAAAATCAAAGTCACTCCTTTTCCCATACCTTGTGAAAAAGTAACCGCACAAACAATCGGCGAAATCGTGCGGGCACAACGGACAAGATTAGGTCTTAAACAAATTGAATTAGCAGCAATTTCTAACCTTAATATAAAAACAATTAATAGTTTAGAAAATAGCAACGGTTCAACGTTAGAAAACGCCTTACATGTTTTACAAGGTTTAGGCATAAAACTTAAGTTTGAAGGTCTTTTAGATGATTGAGCTTATTATTTGCTATCAACAAAATCAAATAGGTACATTGCAATATGAGACTGATACAGATAATTTTACCGTGAGTTATACCGATGAATGGAATAAACAAGGGTTTCCACTATCGCCAATAATTCCTTTAAAAAAAATAAGTGCTGGTAATCCTGTAAAAGCGTTTATAGAAAACCTGTTACCAGAAGGCAACGCACTAACAGAACTATCTCAATTTGTAGGTGTGTCTAAACATCGCCCATTTACCTTACTTAAAACGATTGGTAAAGAACCAACGGGCGCGTTTAAGTTTGTAACAGATGATTGTCAAACTGAAAAAACTTGTTTTATAGAAATAACTCCCGACATATTGCAAAACAGAATCAAAATGAGAGAATCTCAAAGTTTAATGATATGGGACGGCAAGCCACGCCTTAGTATTGCAGGCGTACAACAAAAATTACCGATTGTAGAATTAAACGGCAAATTTGGTTTTGGAGAGGGTAATCTTGCGTCAACCCATATTTTAAAATTCGCAAAACCACATTCCACACTGATTTTAAATGAATATTTTAGTATGAAGTTAGCTAAGTCTTGTGGTTTAAATGTTGCGACTGTAGAAATTTTAGATTTTGAGGGAGAAGCTGTTCTTTCTGTTCAACGGTTTGATAGGCGCATTAAAGATGAAAAAGTAGAACGACTACATATTATTGATGCTTGCCAAGCTTTAGGGGTTCTTTCTTCGCATAAATATGAATGGTCTTTAGGACACGGTAGAGATGTAGCGAATATTAGAGATGGTGTATCTTTTAAAAAATTATTTGCAATTTCTGAAGGTTGTAAAATCCCTTTTATTGCAAAACAGAATATTATTCGATGGCTTGTTTTTAATCTCATCATTAAAAATACAGATGCACACGGAAAAAATATTTCTTTTTTTATCAATCAATCAGGTATGGAAACAACCCCATTTTATGACTTGATTAATATAGGGTTGTATCAAGGGGAATACGACCAGAATTTAGCAATGGCAATAGGAGACAGTTATATTTATGAGGAATTAAACAGCTTAGATTTTAAAGATTTATGTAGCGACTGTGATATTCATCCATCAACCATAAAAAATATATTTGAACAATTAACTAAAGGAATGGCGCAAAAATTAGATGATATTGCTACACATATTAATAAGGCATTTTATCAAAATGATTTTATTGAACAATATAAACAATCTGTTTTAGAAAATATTGCATTTTTAAAAGAACGAATTTACAGCGAATAACACCACTTAAAATGGTGCTATTCGTCTCATTTATTCACCATATTCAGCTTTTTTACAGCCGTTCCACTGCCATCGCGGTTGCTTCTCCGCCACCGATACACAAGGATGCAACGCCTTTTTTTAATCCGTATTGTTCTAATGCTGCTAACAATGTGACCAAAATCCGCGCCCCTGATGCGCCAATTGGATGACCTAAGGCGCAAGCTCCGCCGTGTATATTCACTTTTTCCGCTGGCAATTTTAACGTCTGCATTGCTGCCATCGTTACAACGGCAAACGCTTCATTAATTTCATATAAATCAACGTCGGTTGTCGTCCAACCTATTTTTGCTAACAGGTGATTGATTGCCCCTATTGGCGCGGTTGTGAATAAATGCGGGGCTTGGGCGTGTGTTGTGTGTCCATGAATCACGGCGAGTGGTTTTAAGCCCCGTTTTTCTGCTTGAGAACGTCGCATCAGGACTAATGCCGCCGCACCGTCAGAAATCGAGCTGGAATTGGCGGGCGTAACTGTACCGTCTTTTTTAAAAGCAGGTTTTAATTGGGGAATTTTATCAATACGGGCTTTGTTGGGTTGTTCGTCTTCTTGCAGTAGCACTTCGCCTGTTTTGTCGGTTAGGACGTAGGGAGTTATTTCTTGTTTAAACCAGCCTTCGGCAATGGCTTTTTGTGCGCGTTGTAGTGATTCAATGGCAAAACGGTCTTGGTCTTCGCGGGTGAATTGGTATTGTGTGGCGCAGTCTTCGGCAAATGTGCCCATTAGTCGCCCTTTGTCAAAATAGGCATCTTCTAAGCCGTCAAAAAACATATGGTCGATGATTTGTCCATGTCCTAAGCGATAGCCACCGCGTGCTTTAGGCAGTAAATACGGGGCGTTGCTCATGCTTTCCATCCCGCCTGCGACGATGATGTCTTGTGAGCCTGCTAGCAGTAGGTCGTGGGCGAGCATGGTGGCTTTCATGCCTGAACCGCAGACTTTATTAACGGTTGTGCATCCTGTTTGTACGGGTAATCCTGCGAGTAGGGCGGCTTGACGGGCGGGGGCTTGTCCTAAACCTGCGGGGAGAACGCAACCCATAAACACTTCTTGTATGTCTTCGGGGTTTAAGTTTGCGCGGGCAACAGCGGCTTTAATGGCTGTCCCGCCGAGTTCGGACGAGCGAACATTGTTGAAGATGCCTTGAAATCCGCCCATAGCGGTGCGGGCATAGGCGACAATGACGATGGGGTCTTGTTGGGTCATAAAGTTGCTCCTTTGGGGTATTGTTTTGTGGTTTTTATAAGCGTTGTATTTTTTGGATAATGTGTTTTATATTAGTAGGTTAGATTTTTAAATTGTTTATATTGTTGACGTGAACGTTAATATTGTGAGCCAAAAAAAAGAAGATGTATAGTCAGTTACATCTTCTTTCCGTGTTTTTATGTATTGATAATTGATTGATTTTAATCAGTGCCAATGGTTTCAATAATGTCGCAGTTGGTTGTGTATTGTTGGCATTTTTCTAGGGCTTGGAGTTGGGCTTCTTGTTTGTATTGTCCGTAACCTGTGCCAAAGCCATCATCGCCTTGGGCTAACGCGCCATAGCTGTTTTTAAACCACAGTTCGACGCTGCATTCACTGCCATCGTTGCTTAGACGAGAAAGGCAGTTTTGTAGTGCAACGGTTTCTGCTTCGCCCCGACTGTTGTAGTTGTAGGAGTATCCATAGACTCGTTCTGCTTGAGAATAGGCGATTGCGCCGTATAAATCTCCTGCATAAGCTGTTGATATAAAGGTGGTTGTTAGGCTAATTGTACTTGCTAGTAATAGGGTGATGCGGGTTATGGTTTGCATGTCGTTTGTGCCTGTTTTGTGTGAGGGGGGACAACGTTATTAACAAGCAGGGTAGATTAAACACTTAAGCAGTGAGGCAGTTCTGTGAGTGAATCTACAATTTTGTCAGGATTTGCCATGCGAATATCTTGCCCATGGTTGTAGCCATAGCTGACACAGAGCACTTTAAATCCTGCTGCGCGGGCGGCGGTTACGTCGTTGATTGAGTCGCCAATAAATAGGCTGTCGGTTGGTAATACATTGAAGTATTTAGCCGCATGTAGTAGGGGTAAGGGGTCGGGTTTTTTGGCGGGTAGGGTGTCGCCACTGATGATAAGCGGGAAAAAGTCTTTAATGTCGAGTTGTTCTAGTAAGGGGATGGTGAATTGTTCGGGTTTGTTGGTGACACAGCCAAGATGAAAGTCTTGTTGTTGTAGCCAGATTAGTCCTTCAAGAACGCCGTCGTATAAACGGCTGAATTCGCCATTATTTTGTGCATAAGCAGCGACAAAGAGGGGAAAAGCTTTGTCGAATAATTCGGCATCGGGTTCGGCGTGAAAGTCGTCAGTTAGGGCGCGTTTAACAAGGCGTTCTGCGCCATTGCCTACCCAATGGCGGACTTTTTCTTCACCACAGAGGGGGAGTTCTAGTTCTGCCATCATGGCATCAATGGCGTTAGCGAGGTCGGGCATACTGTCAACCAGTGTGCCGTCTAAGTCGCATAAAACGAGTGCGGGTCGTTGCATCATTTTTTCACCTGTGCGAGTTCGGCGCGGAATTTGGCAAGGGTGGCGTTGTAGTCGGGGGTGTTAAAAATGGCTGAACCCGCGACAAAGGTGTCTGCCCCTGCTTCCGCAATTTGGCGAATGTTGTCTATTTTTACCCCGCCGTCAACTTCTAAACGGATGGGTAATCCACTGTCATCAATGATTTTTCTAGCTTCACGTAGTTTGTTAAGGGTACTGGGGATAAAGGATTGTCCACCAAATCCAGGGTTAACGGACATGAGTAGTATCATGTCAACTTTATCGAGGACATAGCGTAAGTAGTCTAAAGGGGTGGCAGGATTGAAGACTAAACCCGATTTACAGCCACAATCGCGGATAAGTTGTAACGAGCGGTCGATATGTTCGCTGGCTTCGGGGTGAAAAGTGATATAGGTCGCGCCTGCTTTGGCAAAGTCGGGAATGATGCGGTCAACGGGTTTAACCATCAGATGAACATCGATGGGGGCAGTAATCCCATGTTTTCGCAATGCTTCGCAAACAAGCGGGCCTATCGTGAGGTTGGGAACATAATGATTGTCCATTACGTCAAAGTGAACAATGTCTGCACCTGCGCTTAAGACGTTTTTAACTTCTTCCCCTAAACGTGCAAAGTCAGCGGATAAAATAGAGGGTGCAATAAAATAATCTGACATGGGTCTTCCGTCCTCAATATGTGGTCTTTTGTTATGATGTTGATAAGTTTTTTTTACCCTGATGAAGGCGTACATTCAGCACGCCTTCTAATGCTTGGTATTGTCAGAGTCGACTTATATCAAGGTTTAGGCGGTACAAATGTTTTTTTCAAACAGGCTGAGTGCGCGGGCAACTGCTTGATCCATGTTGTAGTATTGATAATCGGCTAAACGTCCCGCAAAAAGCACTTTGCCGTTAAGCTTTTGCGCTTCTTCTTCATATTTTTTATAAAGTTGGCGATATTCGTCTTTAGGGATTGGGTAGTAGGGAATATTTTCGCCCCGTATATAGGCTTGTGGATATTCTTCTATATAAGTTGTGCCGAAACAGCGTTGCCCTGTCAGGTGTTTAAATTCGGTCACGCGGGTGTAGTGGTATTCATTGGGGTAATTGACTGTTCCAACCGTTTGATAGTGTTCATCAGGATGATGAATAAAGTTAAACCGTAAGCTACGGTAGGGCAGTTCGCCGTGGATGTGTTGGAAATAGTCATCTATCGCACCTGTATAGATTAGGCGTTTGTATTTTACTTCGCCTTCAATTTCTGCTTGATTGGTGTTTAATAAAACTTTGATATTAGGATGGTTTAGCAAGTTACGGAATAGATTTGTATAACCATGTTTTGGTAGCCCTTGATACGTATCTTGAAAATAGCGGTCATCACGGCTGATATAAATTGGCACGCGGGCAGTGACGGAAGGCGCAAGTTCTTCGGGGGTAAGATTCCACTGTTTTAAGGTGTAGTGGTGGAAGACGTTTTGATAAATGTAGTCAGCTAAAAATTTTAAGTCAGGATTATTTGCCGATTCTCGAATTTTTAAAATAGGCACTTTGACGTTAAAGCCGTATTCATTTAGTAAGGCTTGTTCTAACTTTGCCGCGTAGTGGGGCGGAAAAAGCGCGTAAAGAGAGTTTAAATTAAAAGGAACAGGGACTTGTTTGCCATCAACCACGCCAAGCACATGATGATAATAACTCCGCCATTGGGTAAATTGTCCGAGATAGTCCCATACATGTTTTGCATTGGTATGAAAAATATGTGGTCCATATTGGTGCACTAATACGCCTTGTTCATCGTAATAGTCATAAGCATTACCGCCAACGTGATCACGTTGTTCAACAATTAACACTTTTTGTTTTAGCTGACTTGCAATGCGTTCTGCTAAAACTGCACCTGTAAAGCCTGCACCTACAATTAACCAATCAACTTGCATAGTAACCCCCATGAGTAATAAATTGGGGAAATGGTAACAGGTTTTTTAGGGAATGGTGAATGCAGGAATTTGCTCATTAAAAAACCCCATGTGCCTCATAGCAGATGGGGTTTTTTAGGTCGTTATCCCATTTAGTCGTGTTTAAACTTAAACACGGGCTAAATTAGAACTTGACACGAGCACCACCGTAAACAGTCAGGATATCTTCAGGATTGAATCCTGATGTTTCGAGCTCATGATTACGTACCCCGAAGTACACTTCGGTAGAAGCTTTTTCAATAGCTTGGACGAAACCAAAGCCATAGCTGGTGTATCTGTCGCCGCAGCTTAAGAGAACGTCGATATTATCAACGGCATCGTAACCCATGCAAGTTCTGTAGTCTTCAGTACGGTTATAAGAAATACCGAAGGAGGTTTTGCCAACGCCTGTTGCATCAATGGCATAACCTAACTTAGCAGACCAACTGAAAGGGTCGGTGTCTTCACGGCTATCGCCCAGTGTGTCAGAAATATCGCTGGGTAAATCTTTAATGGTATCAGTCAAGCTGTCATTGCTTAAACCACCGCCAGCAATCGTTAAGCTTAAACCTGATGGGCTATGCAGAACAGACAGAGAACCACTATATACGTGTTTGTATAATTGGTAGGCGTTGCCGTCTTCATCTTCATATAAATAGGCTTCGGAATCACCAACATTGCCGTAACCTAAGCCCATGACAACTTCAACAGGACCAAAAGCGCGTTGGAATTCGATACCTGCATCCCATTTAGCGGCAGTACCCGCAGCAAGGCTTAATGTAAAGCCACCAAAGCTGGGTGTATCGTAACGAACGCGGTCATCTTTATCTAAGCCGTCAAAATTACTATGCACATCAGCAATAGTGCCAATATAAGCTTTGGTATCTGCATCACGGAAAGAAAGACCAGCCCCAAAGTCAGCCCCGAAAGAATACATACCCGCTAAAGCGGTGTCGTTCAAGTCATATTCGGCTTTATCATCACTCGCCATAGAACCTTGACCAACGGTTAAACGACCTAAAGTATTACTTTCGACATAGAATTCTAAAGTCCGCTCGTTGAAGCCTTTACCGCCTAAAGAACTGGGTTGGTCGATATAAACTTCAGAACTGCTGTTAGAAATATATTCAACTTCGATATTAGTCCCAATCGTGACATCATCGCTCACCATGTGTTTACCTAAAATTTCAACACGGGAAGCATCAGTATCACCATCAACGAAGAATGTATCGGAATCAATCCCATCATCAGCATACATAACGGCACGATTAACATGACCTGATAATTGTAAGGAGTATTTAGGTTTAGCACCCATACTCATGCTGGGAGTTGATTCTAATGTATCTAAACGTTGTTGCAATTGTTGAATTTGGCGTTTCATATCCGCCGTATCATCAGCCATTGCAAAAGGAGCAAGTGCTACAAGTGCGCTAGCGCAACTCACTTGTAAGTGTTTGTTAAAGGACATGTCTATTATTCCTCACAAAGACAAAGGTTAATAAAAACTTCATTGACGATATTGAAGGTAATACTTTTGATATGCGTAGTCAATACAACACTGTGAGTATTTAATACAACAAATTCAAGTTGTGTGTTTTTTATTAGGAATGCACCACAATCGCACATCTATAGGTAGGAAATGCATTGTTTTGTAGAGAGCTAATCAGTCATAGCTAACTATGGGAACTGTATGATTAATACCACAATGATACATTCATTCATGGGGTTTATACAAAATTGATGCGTAATATCGCAGTGTATTATAAATCTAAATAAAATAAGAACGGTAGGTTCTCGCCGAACTTTAGGTTATCGAACATAAATAGGCTCAGTCTAAGGCTCTCCGTAAACAACAATATTGTCCTATCGATGCACTTTTTTTTATGCAATTCTATTTAATCTTTTTATGGTGCGTATATCTCTGCAATCTGAAAAAATTTACTGACAGACCGCAAAAGCGACAAATTTAATGATATATAGCGGATGGGGAGGGCTTTGTAATTTGTTAGGTGTTGGTGAGGGGATGGAGTTAAGTGTTATTGAGGTGAGAGGCATTATTAGCAAATATCTCTTCAATTTTTTTCTCTAAATTATCTAAATGTAAATAACTTACTTTTCCTTTTTTGTGTTCTTTTTCTTGAGCTATTTCTTTTTTAAGTTTGTTTAAAAAAACTTGTTCATCCTTTATAAAGCGCATTCCAAAATATTTATATCTTTCAACTAGTTCATTAGATACTAGCTCTCTTAACGCTGGTTTTAAATTTAACCAAGTCTCTAAGAACTTTTCTGCATTTAAATATTTAAGAACTGGCATATTATAGTTTTTATTATAAGGTTTTGATATTGGGCATAATATTTTTATAAATTCCTCTGTATTTTCCTTCATAATATCCAATGGATTCAATGTTTGAGCATATTGTTTAGCTTCTTTATCTCTAACTTTACTAATTTATTCTTTTAAATAATTAAACATTTCTGAAAACTCTTTAGTTTCTCTTGAGCAATATCCAAGCCCCCCCCAACTATCACATGAAAATTCATCATAATCACTGATTTCCTTAAGGGTTATTTCTACTTCAGAGAAATAATGCTTATACTCCTTTACAATCTCGTTTTCTGAAGATTGTGAGTATAAACCTCCTTTATGTAGCCTTAAAAAAATACAGTAAATATGAAGAATTACCTGTGGTTTTGTGTAAGTTTTATTTTTTAAATCATTTTTAACTTTCTCTAATATTATTGAAAACTCCTCATCTGTTAACTCATAAAAATGCCATAATTTTACCCATGCAGGTGTTTTAGAATCACTAAACTCACTCTGTTTCTCTAGTGTTTCAGAAATATCTTTTTTAGAAATAAACCCTTTTGTAAAAAATACGTTCCAAACCCTTGCAGAAAAGATTAAATTATAAATAGATATAAATGGATATTTTTTTTCTAATAGTGTTCTTCCTTCCTCTAGTTCTTTTATTAATACCTTTTCTAAATTTTCAAAAAAGACCATAGATAAAGAACCTTGTTTAATTTCAAAAGAGAGTGCTAAATAGATAGATAATAATTTCTTTAGAAAGGACGTATTTTCTAAAAAGAGGTTATCAGTTGTTTCAATATCTCCATATAATCGTTCAAATTCCCAGAGTGATTGTTTAATCAATCTCAAATTATCGTATTTTGATTGACGAAATACCTCTGTAATAACTTCTCTCGCTTGATTCTGAAAAAAATCTTTTAATTTTTCTTTTTTTATTTCTAATATAAAAGTATTAATAGCATCTTCTAATATTGGTTCTATGGTAAAAGAACGCCCGATTAACTTTTCCTTTATTCTTTTATAAGCATGTTGAACTTTATCGTCTGCCCCCGCCTTAATCTCTTCTTCATTTGCAATGATAATTGCTTTACATCCTTGATGCTCAACAAGGCTATTGATGTAGCCTAAAACAACATCTAATTGAATTTTGCACCGTTCTAAATCATCAAAAATAAGCGTATAGTTTTTAACATCGCCCAAAAACTCAATAATTTTAGGTAATTCTGAGTTGATAGACATATCTTTTTTGTCATCGCCACTAATATCAAGCTGTATAGAAGTCTTTATTAATCCCCGAAAAATAGCCCCTCCAAATTTTGCTGTTTTTGATGCAAGTAACGGGTGCAATTCTTTGAAAAAAATATCTGATATTTCAGAAATTTTACTTATTCCGTATAAACTAACGTATAAATATTTATTTGTTTTGTTTTCTTCTTTTTTCTTTTCTTCAATATATTTTTCAATAAACCATGTTTTACCACTTCCCCATTTTCCATTAAGCATTACAGCAAATTGTGGGTTATCTGATTCAATATAACTATTTAAATATTCTTTTATATAAAAATTTAGGTCATTTTCCATCATATCTATCCTCTTAAAATATTTATTAATTGGCTGGATACCAAATCAGCACCCAGCCAACCTGATAAACTACAGCAACAAATTCCTTTCATCGGCTAACAAATGACATAAGGTCGTTGTAAAGCGTGTAATGGATATACCGTCAAATAAATGGGCAATGATTTATCATTTTGTAAACAGATTTTATTACGAATTTAGATATGTCTAAAATCGCAACTTAAAAGGGTTTAAAATTATTAAGGTTTGCTCTATAACTTGCTGATGTTGCATATCTTCAGAGTAAAGCGCGTTACAACTTTTTTCTAAAGCGGTTGCAATGATCAAACTGTCATAATAGGAATAATGATAACGTTTAACCATTTCTAATGCTTGCATAATAGTTGTTGGTTGAACAACTGCGACCTGAAAAGTATCTACTAATTCAGTAAGCACATGACTAATATCATCACATTCTAATTTAAATTTCTTATAAAGCGTGTTGCTTAGTTCATTTAGTACTTGGGTACTAATCCAACGATTTTCTGTCGTTTGTATTTGCTCAATCACTAATTGTTGCTTTTCTGGTTCATCTACTGAATATAGATAAATTAACAGATTAGTATCAAAAAATACCTTATCGCTCATTAGCTTGTTCTCTATTAAATCTATAGCTTTTTGTTTTTATTGAGCAAGCTTCAAACTTTAGTGATTTAGATGATGTTGGTCTATTCTCAACTTCTAACAGAATAACTCGCACACTTTTTTCTTGCCATGATGTGTATTGAGTAGGAATTTTAACAATTCCGTCATGAATTTCAGTCTCAAATTCCAGCGCGTTCATTATTTAATCTCGTACATTAAAGAATTTAAAAAAGATAGATTAAAGAAATCATAGCACTAAAACCAATAAAGCATTTTGCCATATAACTTTAATATTTAATAAAAAGCAGTTTTTTGGTGGATATTTTTATTATATCCACCAAATTTCTAAACTACAGCAACAAATTCCTTTCATCCGCTAACAAATGACATAAGGTCGTTGTAAAGCGGGCGGCGGCTGCACCGTCTATGACGCGATGGTCATACGATAACGATAAGGGCAACATTAAGCGGGCAATGAATTCGCCATTTTGATAAACAGGTTTCATGGCAGATTTGGAAACGCCTAAAATTGCAACTTCAGGCGCGTTCACAATCGGTGTGAATGCTGTGCCACCAATGCCACCGAGTGAGGAAATGGTGAATGTCGCGCCTTGCATTTCGTTAGGGGTGAGTTTGCCATCACGGGCTTTTTTGCTTAATTCGCTTAAATCTGCCGCAATTTCAAATAATCCCTTTCTATCTGCATTTTTCACCACGGGCACAACTAGACCATTCGGCGTATCAACCGCTACACCAATGTGATAGTAGTGTTTGAGTATTAGGTTTTCTTTGCTGGGGTCTAAGGAGGCATTGAAATCAGGGTAGGTTTTTAGCACGTTGACGCACGCCTTGATTAAGAAGGCAAGGAATGTGACTTTAACCCCACGTTTTTCGCCTTCTGCACCCAAGCTTTTACGGAAGGCTTCTAAGTTGGTGATGTCGGCATCGTCAAATTGGGTGACTTGTGGGACGTTGAGCCATGCGCGGTGTAGGGCTGTCCCTGAAATTTTTTTGATACGACTGAGTGGACGGGTTTCAATTTCGCCGAATTTGCTGAAGTCAATCGCAGGGATTTCGGGGATGCCTGAGCCTGTTGCGGGGGCAGTTGCAGGGGCTGTCGTTTGTTGCACAATGACGGTTGGTGGTTGGTTTATCACGCCTTTGACGAAGGCTTGTATGTCTTCGTGCAGAATGCGTCCACCGCGTCCACTGCCTTGTACTTTGTGTAAATCAACGCCGAGTTCGCGGGCAAATTTGCGCACGGAGGGGCTGGCGTGACTTTTGTCAATGTCGGGAACGCTGACGGGGGTAACGGGTTTGTCAGGTGTGGCGGGCAGGGCGTGGGGGCGACGGGGGTCGCTGATGCCACTGCGTGCTACGGGCATGTCGGGAACAGCGGGAACGCTGACGACAGGCGGGCGGGGCATGTCGGATTGTGAGGCGATGGGGGCGGGAGCTGGTTCTGCAGTCGCGGTGGGGGTTTCTGCGCTTGTATTGGTTTCGATAATGAGGACGGCAGAGCCTTCAGAGACGCGGTCGCCGAGTTTGATTTTTAGTTCTTTAACAACCCCGCTATCAGAAGCAGGGACTTCCATCGTCGCTTTGTCGCTTTCTAGGGTGATAAGGGATTGTTCTTTGTGGATGGTATCGCCAATATTAACGAGTATTTCAATAACTTGTACGTCTTTAAAATCGCCGATATCGGGGACTAGAATATCTTTAAGTGCCATGTTTTTTTCCTCAAAAGTGGTAGGACGGCACTTGTTCCCGTTGTTTGGGAGCAAGTGCGGGTCTGGGGTTATACCGTCGTTGGGTTGGGTTTGTCGGGGTTGATGCCGTATTTTTGTATGGCTTCTGTAACCTTGCTGACGGGTATATCGCCCATGTCGGCGAGTCCTTTTAAGGCGGTGATGGCGACGTAGTAGCGGTCGACTTCGAAGAAGGCGCGGAGGGCGGTGCGTCGGTCGCTACGTCCAAAGCCGTCAGTGCCTAGTACGTAGTAGGGTTGGCTGATGAAGGGGCGGAGTTGGTCGCCGAAGAGTTTCATGTAGTCGGTGGCGATAACAACAGGGCCTGCACGTCCTTCTAGGCATTGGCTGATGTAGGCTTGTTTGGGTTTTTGTTCAGGGTGGAGGTTGTTCCAGCGTTGTACATCTAAGCCGTCACGACGGAGTTCGGTGACGCTGGGGACGCTCCAGATATCAGCGTGTATGCCGAAGTCTTGGGCGAGGAGTTCTGCGCCTGCGATGACTTCACGCAGGATTGAGCCACATCCGAGCAGTTGGACTTTTTTCGTGCCTTTTTTCTTAACGTCGCTTTCTTTGAGTAGGTACATGCCTTTGAGGATGCCAGTGGTGTCGAGGTTGGCAGGCATGGCAGGTTGTGGGTAGTTTTCGTTTAAGGTGGTGATGTAGTAGAAAATGTTTTCTTGGTCTTTGTACATGCGCCGTAAACCGTCTTGGACGATAACGGCGAGTTCATAGCCATAAGTAGGGTCGTAGGTGACGCAGTTGGGGATGGTTTCCGCCATCAGGTGACTGTGTCCGTCTTGGTGTTGTAAGCCTTCGCCTGCAAGGGTGGTGCGTCCTGATGTACCGCCAATGAGGAAGCCACGGGCTTGGATGTCGCCCGCTGCCCATGCGAGGTCGCCAATGCGTTGGAAGCCGAACATGGAGTAGAAGATATAGAAGGGTATCATGTTGATGCCATGATTACTGTAGGCAGTGCCTGCGGCTATCCATGAGGAGAACGCGCCTGCTTCGTTGATACCTTCTTGTAGAATTTGCCCTTGTTTATCTTCTCGATAAAACATGATTTGGTCGGCATCTTGGGGGCTGTATTTTTGCCCTTCGGAGGAGTAAATGCCGAGTTGGCGGAACATGCCTTCCATGCCGAATGTACGCGATTCGTCGGGGACGATAGGCACAATGTATTTACCCAGATTTTTATCGCGGGTGAGGATGGTAAGGAGGCGGACAAATGCCATGGTTGTGGATTGTTCGCGCTCGCCACTGCCTTGTAAGACGCTTTCAAAGGCGTTGAGTTCTGGCACTTCGAGCGGGGTTGCGTTGCGTCGACGGGCGGGGAGATAACCGCCAAGGGCTTCGCGTCGGGCTTTGAGGTATTGCATTTCGGGACTGTCTTCGGCGGGGCGATAGAACGGCGCGTCAGCAATTTTGTCGTCAGGAATGGGAATATTGAAACGGTCACGGAATTCTTTCAGCTCTTCCGTACCCATTTTTTTCTGTTGGTGGGTGATATTTTGGGCTTCGCCTGCACCGCCCATGCCGTAGCCTTTAATGGTTTTGGCAAGAATAACGGTGGGTTGTCCCGTGTGTTTGGTCGCGGCTGCATAAGCGGCATAGACTTTGTGCGGGTCGTGACCACCGCGATTGAGTCGCCATATATCGTCATCGCTCATATTAGCAACCATTTCTTTGAGTTTTGGATACTTACCGAAGAAATGTTCGCGGGTATAAGCACCGCCTTTGGCTTTGTAATTCTGATATTCGCCGTCGACGGTTTCTTCCATCAATTTGACGAGTAAACCATCGGTGTCCATTGCAAAAAGTGGGTCCCAATAAGACCCCCAAATGACTTTAATGACGTTCCAACCTGAGCCACGGAAATCTGCTTCTAACTCTTGAATAATTTTGCCGTTACCGCGTACAGGGCCATCTAAGCGTTGTAAGTTACAATTGACGACAAAAACGAGGTTGTCGAGTTTTTCCCGTCCTGCAAGAGAAATCGCGCCTAAAGATTCAGGCTCGTCCATTTCGCCATCGCCCATGAATGCCCAGACTTTGCGCCCTTCATTATTGCTTAAGCCACGGTCATGCAGGTATTTCATAAAGCGGGCTTGATAAATCGCCATTAAGGGACTTAAGCCCATAGAAACAGTGGGAAATTGCCAAAAATCAGGCATGAGCCAAGGGTGTGGATAAGAGGATAAACCATGCTCGGAAGTGATTTCTTGACGGAAGGCTTCCAGATTTTCTTCAGTTAAACGTCCTTCTAAAAAGGCGCGAGCATAAACACCGGGCGCGGTGTGTCCTTGAATATAAACTAAATCGCCACCGTGTTGACTGGATGGGGCGTGAAAGAAATGATTAAAACCAACATCGTACAAAGTCGCGGAAGATGCAAAGCTGGCGATATGTCCGCCTAATTCTGTTGTTTTGCGATTAGCACGAACGACCATTGCTAGGGCGTTCCAGCGAATCAGAGAGCGGATATTCCACTCTAGGGCTGCATCACCCGGACTGTGTTCCTCCAAATGGCGGGGAATGGTATTGACATATGCGGTATTGGCACTGAAAGGTAAATAAGTACCAGAACGGCGGGCTTTTTCGATTAAAGATTCGAGTAAAAAGTGCGTGCGCTCAGAACCTTCACGCGCTAATACAGCCTCTAACGCATCTAACCATTCTTGTGTTTCTTGTGGGTCTATGTCGTGGTACTCTGCCATAACAAGTCCTTCCTTAATTATTTGGATAATAAAATAAACTCATCGCTGGTATGTAATACACAGGGTGAGGGATAGGGGGGATACACACCTTTTGAGTGGCTTAATCCCCGATTTCCTAACCTTGCCTAAAGGCGGAAATAAGGCTCTGTATTAGTAGAAAAACAAAGGGATGTAGGATTGTTTTATGTCACTAATACGGAAAAACGGCAATGTAGCGTGTGAATTCCTTTGGTGTTTTGCGGGATTCATGATTGCTATGGACATCAGTAGATGTCTTATTATTCATTTATTATACGGTGTCTTGGGTAAGAACAGAATAAACTAGCGGAGATTGTTACGTAGAAAAGACAATAAAGACATTGGTAAAATAACCTGAGTACGGCGAGATTCTTTTAAAAAGACAAGAGATTGTCTGAATCAGAATTTTCAGAATTAACAGAATTAATAGAATTTAAACCCCCTTAAACCAAGAAATTAACGCGAATCACGTTTTTTAATTCTGAAAATTCTGTGAATTCTGATTCAGACAAAAAAAGACCTGCTAGGTTTTCAAAACCTAGCAGGTCTGTTGGAACACGCGAAAAGGTTTGACGGACTGGCAGAGATTATTCTCTTGTTTTTCATTAAGATTCACCAGACAAGATTAAAACATTGTCTGAATCAGGATTTTCAGAATTAACAGAATTAGCGGAATTTAAAACCCTTAAACCAAAAAGTAAGATGAATCATGCTTTTTAATTCTGCTAATTCTGAAAATTTTGTGAATTCTGATTCAGACAAGCCATTGTTTTTTAACAGAAAATCGCCGAACTTATTAAGTTTAAAACGCGAAATTATCGCGTCTCAACTTAACACTAAACCTCTATCGATTTAAACGACAGATAAGCATCCGCAAGCCACACTTTTACACGACGTTGTTCGACAAATCCTAAACCATTTTCTTTTAAATGAATGGCATTCCAAAAACTGGCATTGGCTTTGTCAATTTTTTGCATGGTGCTGCTTTGTAAAGCCCGCAATTCCATCAAGGTCGCGCCGAGCATTAACATCCGCTGTTTGATGGGAGACGCATTAAAAATATCAAAGGGTTGCCCACGTCCATGATTTAATACCACAACATAATTGACACTATCGCCAAATTTGTCCAACAACTCTTCCAATAAAATCACAGAATCCTTGCTACCATCCATCACATGCCAAAAAGTCAGCTTAATTTCCTGCTCTTTGCATAATTCCAACAATTCACTGTCTTCTATCCAACGGCATAATGGGTGAATCGTTTGTGCGGCTAAATCAACCAGAATACGACTATCTTCTTGATTTAACATATCCTCAATCAATTCATCTAATTGAGAATATTCGTCAACGCTCATCGGTGAGGCATAATCTGCATAAAAACGGCTAAATGTGCCATGTGAGCGGTCGCTATCGTGCCCAATAAACGATAAATCATTATCAATACAATACTGTGCTAACAGTCTGGCAACGACGGATTTACCCACACCGCCTTTTTCTCCACCAATAAAATGGATATTTTTCATACAATCCTCTGTTAAGTTGTGATGCGTTCAGAAGCTGATAAATAGCGATGTTACCGTTTTTGCTTATTTATATCAGGAAGTAATTAGTCATAAATGTTATTTAGTCCCTTAAATATTGTAGGGAAAAAGTATGACAAAACACGATAAGGCTAATAAGGTTAGGATGCAAACAATCGTTTGCGCTTAAGGGCCTTAAATAGACTTAACAATTTAGAAAATAAATCATTAATGTCATAATCAAGCGTACTTTATTATTTTTCCAATGCTTCAATCAACAACACAAAAAGGGGGGTTATTCAATGGAACGCCAACTTGTTAAATCTTCTGCTATCCATTCCGTTGGATATGATATCAACACCGAAATTTTAGAAGTTGAACTGCATGATGGTAGCCTTTACGAATACTATAAAGTTTCTAAAAGAGTTTATGACGACTTAATGCGAGCGTCTTCTAAAGGTGAGTTCTTTAACGAATATATTCGTAATAGTTACATCAATAAAAAATTGTAATTTTTTCCATAAAAAACGGATAGTTATTAGCTTGCAACTATCCGTTTTAAATCCTGTTTAACCGCTGTTAAACATCAGTTCACACTACTGACTAACCGCCCATCAATCACAGTATGTACGACTTTGCCTAAAAATGACCAGCCCAAAAAGGGTGAGTTGCGCCCAATACTGTGCATCGTATCAAGCGTTAAAGTCCATTCTAATTGAGGATTAATTACACAAATATCAGCAGGTTGATTGACTGTTAAAGTCCCCGCAGTAATCCCTAAAATGCGTGCAGGCTGTACCGTCACCCAATTCAGCATTGTTAAATAATCGACTTCTAAATCGCGGGCAAGTTGTAAACATAGGGGCAATAAACTGTCTAAACTGGAAATCCCTGCCGCTGTTGACACAAATGGTGATAATTTCGCATCAGCTTCATGGGGTTGATGGTCAGAACAAATCGCTTGAATTGCACCATTCAGTAAGCCTTGACGCAAGCCTATTTTATCGCGCTCAGAACGTAAAGGCGGATGTACATGACACTGGCTATTATATTCGCCAATATCCAAATCAGTTAAAAATAAATGATGTGCGCTCACATCAGCGGTAACGCTTAAACCACGCTCCCGCGCTTCGGCAATCATCGCTACCGCTCGCGCACTGGTTAAACGACAAAAATGTGCTTTAACCCCTGTTAATTCAATTAATAATAAACAGCGTGCAACATCAATAATTTCCGCTTCTTCAGGAATACCTGCCAACCCCAAACGGACACTATACGCACCTTCGTGCATACATCCTGCACGTCCTAACCATGCATCTTGAGCTTGTAAAAAAATCGTCATGTCATGCGTTGCTGCGTATTCCATGGCATGACGTAATACTTCTGTATTTTCGACGGGTAATGATGCATTACTAACCCCAATACACCCCGCTTCTTTTAAATCCCCCATGCTTGCCAAATGTTGCCCTGCTAAACTCTGCGTTAAAGCGGCTAACGGCAATACTTTTGCCATGCCAGCTTCCTCCGCACGTTTTTGCAACAATTCAGCAACCGCAGGCGTATCAATGACGGGATTTGTATCAGGTGGACAACATAATGTTGTAATCCCATTACATGCAGCCGCACGGGTTTCACTAATAATTGTCCCTTTATGCTCCGCACCGGGTTCGCGCAATCGCACGCTTAAATCTACCAAACCAGGGCAAACTAAATGTTGGCTAACATCTAGCTCCCAATCCGCAGAAAAATAAGCGGGTGCGTCACCAATTGCTACAATTTTCCCCTCAGCAATATGTACATCGGTGATTTGGTCGAGCTGTGTTGCGGGGTCAAGAACACGTCCCCCTTTAAGACTGAATTTTGCTGTCATATAAATTTATCCCTCACCTGAATCATCCGCCTATTTTAACAGTTTTTTCACAGACAACAGTGAGAGAGCGGATGCAAGATGATAAAACCATAAGGACAACATACCATAACCTGAGTTCGGCGAGATTTTTTAAAAAGACAAGCATTTGTCTGAATCAGGATTTTCAGAATTCACAGAATTTAAAACCCTTAAACCAAGAAATTAAGGCGAATCACGCTTTTTAGTTCTGCTAATTCTGAAAATTCTGTGAATTCTGATTCAGACAAGCTGTTGTTTCTTTAACAGAAATTCGCCGAACTCAGGTCTGCTAAGTTTTTAAAACCTAGCGGGTCTTTTTTATTAGCATTTAGTGCTGCAATCGCGCATGAATTAATTCATCAAAACTGCCATCGTGGGTCGTATAGTGTTGAATCGTTGGGCGTGTGACTAAAATAATGTTTTCATACCATAAAGGTACATAAGGCAATTCATCGTATAAACGAGCTTGGACTTGGCGGTAATAGTCTGCTTGCGCGTCTAAAGTGTCTTGTTGTTCAGCTTGTTCAATCAGTTGGTCTATTTGTGCATCGTTTAAACGTCCACGATTTGCACCATTAGGCGGAATTGAGGTTGAATGAAAGGCGTAGCGGAAAATGTCGGGGTTTTTAATGCCAACCCACGATAGGCTAAACATTTGAAAACGTCCTGATTTAATATCTCCGTAAAAAGTTCCCCAATCATAAGTTTGTATCGAGACTAAAATCCCCACTTCGGCAAGTTGTTGTTGAATCACAGTTGCAATGCGCACACGAAAGGGATTATTTGAAGTTTTATAAGTCAGGTGTAACGGGTTTTCTAAGCTATAGCCTGCTTGTGTGAGTAATTCACGGGCTTTAGTTGGATTATGGGCATAACTGGCTAATTGCGGATTCCCTGCCCAGTGTTGTGGGTCAAGGATTGCGCTGGCAGGGCGGGCGGCATCGTTAAAAAGGTAGTGAATAATCGCTTCTCGATTGAGTGCGTAGGCAATGGCTTGGCGTACTGCTAAGGGGCGGGTGCTGGGGTCAGTCAGATTAAAACCTAAATAGGCAAAGCTAGTACCACGCGCCATATTGACTTGAATGTCTGATTGTTGTTGTAGCCAGCGAATCAGTTCGGGGGGGAGGTCATCTTGCAGAATATCGAGTTCACCGCGTCGTAGTTTTAAAACACGCACAGTGGGATTTTTAACTTCTAAAAAGGCAACTTGTTGCTTATCAGAAATACGTTCTAAATGTAATTCGCTACTTTGTGCCCATGTTAAAAAACGAAATTCTCCACTACCAATAGGCTGTTTATTAAAGGGATGTTGTTGTGCAATCAGGGACGCGGGAACAATGCCTAGACCGAGCCGTCCCGTAAAAAGGGGATCTGCTTTGTGGAGGATGAAATCAACCGTATCAGGGTCTGGTGTTTGAATGTCTTGAATAGATGCAAGCGAGCCACGATGCGGGGAAGCATTGGCAGCAGTCAAGACATAGTTATAAGTGGCTTTTACATCGTCAGCAGTTAGGCGTTGTCCGTTGTGAAAAACGCGCCCTTGTGTGCCTAAGTGAAATCGGTAATGGGTAGGGCTGAATTGTTCCCATGTGGCTAAATCAGGAATGGGTTTGAATTGGCTATCGAAATCAATCAGTGCATGATAGAGCAGTCGGTTGATGCGGCTACTGGTTGCATCCGTTGCAAAACGAGGGTCTAGGGTCACGGGGGCTTGTGCAAGACCGAAACGGATTAGCGTTTGTGGCGGGGGAGTGTCGCAGGCAGTTAATAGAAAAACTAGGCAGAGGCAAATCAGCAAGAAAATACTGCGCATTGTGGATACAGTGAGTTAATTAGAGGGATGATGTGAGTCCGTATTGCATCATTTGGTTACGCCCGCTGTTTTTGGCAGCATAGAGCATTAAATCAGCGCGGTGAATCAGTTCTTCGCTATTTAGCAGGTTCACTTGATTCATCGTTGCAATGCCACCGCTAAGCGTGATTAAACAGGCTTCTTCTGTTGGCGTTTTAAAAGGATAATCTTGGCAATTTTGGCGAATGCGTTCTGCAACGACATAAGCACCTTCTATGCCTGTGTGAGGCAGTAGGATAATGAATTCTTCCCCCCCATAACGACTGACAATATCGATGTCACGACGGGTTGTATTTAACAGTAATTCAGCAACACCCCGTAAAATATAATCGCCGTGTAAATGTCCGTAGGTATCATTAATGCGTTTAAAATGGTCTATATCCAGCAAAATCAGTGAAACATCGCCACCATGCCGTTGTAAACGGACAATTTCTTCATGTAAACGAATATCAAAATAACGGCGGGTATAAAGTCCTGTTAGGCTATCCATTGTCGCAAGTTGGAATAAGCGTGCTTTTTCCATCGCGGCAGCAATGAGGGTGCGTAACATGCCTAAAATTTGTAGTTGATAATCAGGTTGGGTAATGCCTATTTCTTGGGCAAGTACTGCGATACCGATAACACCTTCACTTTCTTCACTAATAAGTGGTAAACAAAGGCAGGTAAAGCCAGTTTGTTGATGGCTGTAGCTGGGAAAGGGGAGTATGTCATCTAGCAAAATACCGTTGAATGTTGCAGGTTTGCGAGTTTCTAAGATTTCAGCCAGTGGGGTGTTGGTAAAGTGGATAATTTGACCAGTTGGTAAGAACTCTCCTCGATTAAACCCGCCTGCTAAAATACCCGTTTCAGCGGTTTGTACTGAAAATAAGGCAACCCGTTCACTATGCCCAAGCCCTGCGAGGGTATCTAATACATGTTTAATCAATAATTCCATTTTGTGTATTTCCAAGAAGCATTAGATTGAAATACGGATGAAAATCAACTGCAAACACGAGTTTTTCAGCAAGATTAAGTTTAGCTCTTAACGTCGTTGACGAAAAAACGCTTTGAGTACGTCACCACATTGTTCTGCTAAAACTCCCCCAACACAATCGACTTGATGATTATGTCTCGTATCTCGCAATACATCAAAACGACTGCCTGCCGCGCCTGTTTTTGGATCATATGCGCCAAAGACCACCCGTTTTACCCGTGCATGTAAAATAGCTCCTGCACACATCACGCAAGGTTCTAGTGTTACGTATAACGTTGTATTTAATAAACGATAATTTTCTACTTTATTAGCAGCATGGCGTAACGCAACGATTTCAGCATGTGCGCTTGGGTCATGCCGTTGAATCGGTTGATTCCAACCGTGGGCAATACATTGATTATCTTGAACCAACACAGCACCAATCGGCACTTCGCCTTGATGTGCCGCATAACTAGCGAGGCGTAATGCGTATTGCATCCAATACGCATCTGCCGTAAGTGATAAATCTATATTCACTAGGAAAAATCACGACGGGCTGTAGAAATGCTAATCGTAAAGCCTGCAATCACATCAAACATAGACATCATTGTTAAAATCAAAAAAGTAGAATTTCCCGCTGCTTTATAAACGATAAACTCGACTAAAAAGGCGACAAAGACAAACATAGAAAGCATGTGTTCAATGATAGAAGCATCTGTGCTACGTGTCGCTTTAAAAATCTCGATATATAAGAAAAACACCCCTAACATCACCAGCGCGTCACTAATCGTAGGACTCCATACCGCACTAGACATTAAGGTAATGGTCATAAAACTTTGTTTAAGGTCAATGTTTAAAAATAACAACACATTGCAAATAATAAACAAAACAAGATAAAAAGGTAAAAATCTCAACATAATCATGATTTCCTTTCTGTTATTTTCCAATAAGGGGAACGTTTTTCTAAAAAGGCACTAATTCCTTCCCGTCCTTCATCTGACACGCGAATCATCGCGATTAATTCAGCCGTTAGCGCAATCATGGCATCATCAATTACACCATGAGAAACTGCACGAACCAGCTCTTTTGCGGCAGAAATGGCTTGTGGTCCATTTTGCAATAAATGCGTAATAAGGGTATTACAATAATTTTCTAATTCTTCTGGAGAAACAACTTCACTGACTAAGCCTAATTGTTGCGCAACGTGTGCATCAAAAATTTCGCCTGTTAAAAAATAACGGCGAGCCGCACGCTTACCAATCGCCTCAATAACATAGGGTGAAATCACGGCAGGAATTAAACCTAGCTTAACCTCAGATAATCCAAATAAAGCCTGTTTGCTTGCAATCACCATATCACAACATGCCACTAAGCCAACGCTTGCCCCATAAGTTGCGCCTTGTACAATGGCAATAGTTGGAATGGATAACTGATTGAGCGTTTTCATCAAAGTTGCCAATGCCATCGCGTCATGTATATTCTCCTCTTTAGAATAACTCATGACTTTTTGTAACCACCGTAAATCCATACCAGTAGAAAAATGCTCACCGTTCGCTTTTAAGACAATAACACGAACATCAGGGTTGTCTTCTAACTGCATTAATGTCCCTGTTAAATAGGTAATTAATGCATCATCAAACGCATTATGCACCTCAGGGCGATTGATGGTTAAAATGGCAACCCCCCGCTCATCAATATTCATCATTAGATTATTATCGGACATTATACAAACTCTTGATTTAATTAAATGAAACCGCTTTGTATCATGCAAACACGCTTCACAAAGTAAATTCTGTCACATCAACCCCTGCATTAAGAATTAACTTGCTATAACAACATCGTTTTTTGACATAGACACACTTTGTCAATTGATTGAATAAAAGTTGTATGAATAAAGCATGTTAAGTCTAACCTGATTCACTACAATTCTCACGATAATTTGCGCTATCCTGATTTTCCCGCATTGCGAATTCAGCATTCACACGCATAATGAAACAAAACGGACAAAGCCATCAAGCTCATGTTTAACATACCGCCACCGCCTTGATGGTACTTATTCACCTACAAATTTTTGGTAGTAGGCATTATGGAAACATTACCCACAACCCCACCCGTGACTTTAGAAGAACTCTATAGCGCGTGGCAAAAAGCCGCCTTTGATGAACTTAATGAATTATTTGCCGAAACCCATCCCAGTGATATTGCACGCTTTTTAGAATCTCTCCCTGCTAAACAACGAGTTATCGTTTGGAAATCCACCGAATTTGACCGCGCCGAAGTCTTATCGTACATGCATGATGCTGAACGGGCGGAATTAATCCATCGTATGGGTGCAGAAGAAGTTGCCGCAGCCACCACCGAAATGGATACCGATGACGCTGTTGACTTACTGCAAACCTTATCAGAACAACGTGTTGAACAAGTTTTGATGGCGATGGATGAAGAACATCGACAACAATTGTCGAAAGTGCTGTTTTATGACGAAGACAGCGCGGGCGGTTTGATGAATGTCGATACACTCACCGTGCGCGGTGATTTATCTATCAAAGTTATTTTACGCTATTTACGCCGTCATGCAGAATTGCCTGATAAAACAGATGCATTATTCGTTGTCGACGCAGAAAATCGCTATCGGGGCATGTTATTTCTGGCTGATATTGTGACTAATAACCCTGATTTATTGGTGGAAGACATCATGTCCACCCAAATTACCCCGATTCCCGTCAACATGCCTTCTCAATCAGTTGCTTTACTCTTTGAGCAACATGGTTTTATCTCAGTGCCTGTGATAGACCAAGATTCCACCCTATTAGGACGGATTACGGTTGACGATGTATTAGACGTTATCCGCGAAGAATCTGACCGCACCTTATTACATCGTGCAGGTTTAGATGAAGAAGATGATATGTTTGCCCCAACACTCAGCACCACATGGGCAAGAGCAGTATGGCTAGGTATCAACTTACTCACTGCTTTTTTAGCCTCTTATGTGATTGGACAATTTGAAAATGCCCTCTCGCAAATCGTCGCCCTTGCGGTTCTTATGCCGATTGTTGCCAGTATGGGCGGCATTGCAGGTACTCAAACCTTAACCGTGATGATACGCGGTATCGCACTTGGAAAAGTCAGCAGTGCCAATGCCTTTTGGCTCTTAAAAAAAGAAGTCGCTGTCGGTGTTTTAAACGGCTTAATATGGGCAGTTGTGGTAGGCATTGTCGCAATGATATGGTTTAGCAGTATAAAACTGGGGCTTGTCATTGGCGCGGCGATTGTCATCAATCTATTTTTTGCCGCCTTCTCAGGCATGTTACTGCCCTTAATTCTAAAGCGTTTATCAATAGACCCAGCCCTTGCTGGTGGTGTTATTTTAACTACCGTGACGGACGTTATTGGCTTTGCCGCATTTTTAGGGTTAGCTACCTTGTGGCTTTTATAGATTTTCAAAACCTAGTAGGTCTTTTTTTGTCTGAATCAGAATTCACAGAATTTTCAGAATTAGCAGAATTAAAAGCACGATTTACCTTAAATTTTTGGTTTAAAGGTTTTAAATTCTGTTAATTCTGAAAATCCTGATTCAGACAATGTTTTAATCTTGTCGGGTGAATCCTTTTTTTGTCTGAATCAGAATTCACAGGATTTTCAGAATTAGCAGAATTAAAAGCACGATTTACCTTAAATTTTGGTTTAAAGGTTTTAAATTCTGCTAATTCTGTTAATTCTGAAAATCCTGATTCAGACAATCTTTATAATCTTGTCTGGTGAATCTGATTCGCGTGTTTCAACAGACCTACTAGGTTTTTAAAACCTAGTAGGTTATTGACTCAATTACCATAAGGGCGAAAAGCTCAGTCGATTGCCATTGCGTAACGCGCTATATATTTGATTATTAGCAGTAATTCCAAATAAATCCGCATTCACCCCTGTTAGGCTATTCGCTATCAAATATGGGCGCAATGTCACATCCCACACATCAATTAATTGCCGTTGCCAGAAACCATCTTGAAAGGCAATATTGATTAATTTGCCTTGTATATCAATAGCAAATACACCACGATAATTTGCCAGCAATGAATTTGCTTGTATCATTCCCAACTCATGCAAATAATTAAAATGTATTGCCTTATTATCATCTTGCCATGTATTAAATACCTGCCCTGAATTTGTCACGCCATACACTTTCCCACTCACGCCAGTTTCACCACTGATTAAACGATTAATATAAATCGCTTCTGTTGTGAGCGTTTCGGTTGTCCATACCCCCGCTTGTTGATAAATACGCACTAACAAACCTGCTTGATTTTGCGCAAAAACCCCACTGTTTAACTGCCCTAAGGCTAAAACACCCGTTTTTAACGCAGGAATACCCATAATCTGCTTCAAACTAATTAAATTCATTGAACCTGTCACAGAAAATAATGAACCTTGTTCACTGAGTACAAATAAACTCTCTTGTCCATCGGTTGCCAACGGCGCGACTAATTTACCAGCAATACTCGGCAATGTTTCTGTTATCCATTGATTTGTCTGGCTATTAAAATAAGCATGAAATAGCTCGCCTGTTTGTGTTAAAGCAAATCCGCCTTTGGCATTCACGACTAAGCTACTTGCCACTAAATCCTGACGTGTACCAACGACAACAACTTGAATACTCTCGTTTTGTTTAGCTGTTGCTAATAATTGCCCTTGATCATTAATCGCATAAATACGCGCATAACTATCTGATTCTGCCTGTACGATATTCAATACACGTCCAACAACGCCATTCACACTTAACTGTTGCCAACTACTATTTTCCGCAGGGATTAAATAATCTAATCCGCCTTGTGTATTGATGGCAAAAATCCCCGAATTTTGTGACCCTGTTGCAATGACATAACACGTTGCACAAGTTTCCGTCGTTGGCGATGTCGGACTATCTAATAACATCCACGACATGCCCATTAATTGAATACGATAGCGTTGATTATCTTGATAAAATATCAACTCATCTTTTCCATCCTGATTCGTATCGGCAATTTGCAATTGTTGTCGATATGTCCATAACAAATCGCCTACTTTTGCACCTTCTGACCATACTTTACTCAGTGTTTGCTCATCAGCAACTTGCCAATAACTATATTCTGTTGCCGTAAACTGCAAAGATTCGATTTGCCCATCACCATCAAAATCAGCCGTATAAACGTATTCAGCTCCCGCTATCAATGGATAATTAACGATAGTCAATATCAACGGATGAGTCGCATTAAAATGCACTGTTCCATCACTCAAGCGATAACCAAAAAACAGTTTTAGCCCCCCTGTTGCGACAAATTGCCCTTGATATAAGGGAAACGACCACGTATCGCTTAAAGTTTGCCCTGTTATCCTTGAAACTAACGTGCTTGGGTTTCTATCCCATTCCTCTATCTGATTCTGTTGATTTAATAAAAAGCCAAATTGATAATTCGCTTGATTTAAAAACCGATATTCTGCATAAATCAAACCTTCAACAGTTTTACCGTTTTGTTCCGCACTAGGAACGATATGCGCTTGAATATCTACTGTATCCGTTAAATTAAGAGTGACAGCTTCCTGCGTCATAGCCTGACCATTAACCGTGATAGACGCATAAAAATGATCGGTTGTGTCCGCAATTTGCCCATTGAGAGATAGCACTGAACCCGCTCCCAAATCTACCCAATTTGCTTGTATTTCATCACTATATGCTAAAGATGAAACCAGTAATAAATATCCCAGAGAAAAGAAACACAACATTTTTTTCATTGCTTTAAACATGCCTCCGTTTATGAAGAACTTTTTATTCATTAACCCGAGTTCGGTGAGATTTATAAAATAAAATAGATACCTGCTAGGTTTTAAAAATCTAGCAGGTCTTTTTTTGTCTGAATCAGAATTCACAGAATTTTCAGAATTAGCAGAATTAAAAAACGTGATTCACATTAATTTCTTGGTTTAAGGGGTTTAAATTCTGTTAGTTCTGAAAATTCTGATTCAGACAAGCTGTTGTCTTTTTAAAAGAATCTCGCCGTACTCAGGTTATTCATTACCATTTGTAGTAAACGCACTATAAAACGATGTGGAGGACTGGCAGTCCTACATTTAAATCACTTTATGGTATGTTTACTATAATTTATAACCAGTTACACTTTAAAGGAAAATATATGGCGTACTCTATTTTTTTAGGCGTACCACAAAAGCGCACTGAATTACATTTACTGGAATTAGATGAACAGATACATGATTATATTTTTAATCAGCATCAACACATGATTAAAAAAGACTCCCGTTTACAACGAATGTCTGATTGTTACAGCGATGCTGTTTTTTTCTATGATGAATTAGATATTTTAAGAAAAGAGCTTGCCGAGCTGATACGCAATAGTTCAGATAGCAAGCTGATTGAAGGTTTAGAACAATTAAAACAAATTTGTCAGAGTGGCATTACACAAAAAAAGAACATGTATTGTTTTGGGGATTAGGATTGATAAAAATAAATGATTACTGATAACTTTTTTAGGTTTCAAGATATTTCCCCATCACGACAAAATGATGGTCAGTCACTTCATGCACTTTTAAATACCCTAAATTAAACCCTTTTAACTGCTCGACGACTTCATCAATACGATACGCGGCTAATAAAGAATTATAAAAATCCCGTCTTAAAACAGAAGGTTCAGAGCCTACATATTCTTGTACCATAATTTCCGCTTGGCGAAAACTTTCAGGGCGCATGAAGTCCATGATAAAAATTAAACTATTTGGTTTTGCCCGCAGTTTAATCGTTTCCCACAAAACGCTAGGTTGTGCTAAATGATGCAATAATGAATTTGAAATAATCACATCATATTGCGCCATGGGTAACGTAGCATTTGGCAAATACCCTTCAATAAATTCGATTCGCTGTCTAAGTGCTTCATATTGCGCTAACATTTCACGCCCGTATTTTAACATTGCACGAGAACCATCAACGCCGTGAATCGTACACTGTGGATAATGTTGCGCAAAACGACGGCTAATATCCCCCGCTCCACATCCTAAATCCAGCACATAGCCCGCTATTTGTTCTTGAGGAAATTCACTCGCAAAGCGTTGCATAAATAAAGAATTCGGATCATTAAAATCTGCTTGCGCATAAGCATGGGCTTGCTCATCATCAAGCATTAATTCGGGTTCTGGAATACGGTGCATGAAATGGATAACTCTATTTATTTCACAGAAATACAAGTGCATTTAGCAAGGTGACTGACTTTACTCGATACGCTACCCTGAATCAAACCTGTAAACGTCCCAAGCCCACGACTCCCCATAATAATCGTATCAATTGCGTTTGATTCCGCAAATTCGACAATTTTCTGAGCAGGATTACCTTCTAAAACTTTTGTTTCTAAAAGTGACACCCCTTTTTCAACAGCGAGTTTTTTGGCTTTAGATGTTACATTTTCACTGATGACTTTATAATGTAGGGTGTAAGCATCTGTTGAAAGATGTTCAACCTCTGCAAAATGTCGCAATTCAGATGGAACTTCAAAATTCTCGATAACATAAACTGCCGTGATTTGCGCATGATATTTAACGGCTAAATCACAGGCCAAATCAAAAGCCTTTATCGCATGTTCTGAACCATCTATAGCTACTAAAATATTCGTTATCATTATTCTCTCTCATCTAACAATGCTCATCGTTAATAACCATGAGGACAGATAATCTTTAACCGTTATCCCCATTTGCATGAGAACAATCGAATTTTCATTTTACAAGTATGAAGTATATCGTTAAACACGACAGATTGAGCAGATTGACTATTATGTGAGACACCTATCTAAAAATGCAATTCAGCATTTATTCGCGCGATAGCTTAAAGTTCTACACACAACGTAATTGCTACCTATCAAATTGACAACAAATTAAAAGCACTAATAAAGAATCAGGAGATTCTCCCATGTCTAAGGATTTACGCGAAACAGCCTTAAATTACCACCGCTTACCAAAGCCGGGAAAATTAACCATTACCCCCACTAAACCGCTTGCAACACAACGGGACTTAGCCCTTGCTTACTCCCCTGGTGTTGCCTTTGCCTGCGAAGAAATCGTCAAAGATGCAAATACCGCCGCACTCTATACAGGGCGTGCAAACCTTGTGGGTGTCATTACCAACGGCACAGCCGTTTTAGGCTTAGGCGCGATAGGTAGTCTTGCCTCAAAACCTGTGATGGAAGGTAAAGCCGTTTTATTCAAAAAGTTTGCCGATATTGATGTGTTCGACATAGAAATCGATGAACGCGACCCACAAGCCCTGATTGATACCGTTGCCCGTTTAGAACCCACATTCGGCGGTATTAACCTAGAAGATATTAAAGCTCCTGAATGCTTTATCATTGAAAAAGCCCTACGGGAACGCATGAAAATCCCCGTTTTCCACGATGATCAACACGGCACCGCGATTGTTGTCGCCGCTGCCATCATCAGCGGTTTAAAAGTCGTTAAAAAAGACATTAAAGAAGTCAAACTCGTGACCGCAGGCGCAGGCTCTGCCGCACTTGCCTGCTTAAATTTACTCGTCACCTTAGGGCTACCCATCGAAAATATTTTCGTCACCGACTTAGCGGGCGTTGTCTATGAAGGGCGTAGCAGTGAAATGGACCCATACAAAGCCCGTTATGCCCAAAAAACCGAAGCCCGTACTTTAGACGATGCCATTACAGGCGCGGATATTTTCTTAGGACTGTCAGCAGGCGGCGTATTAAAACCTGAAATGGTTAAAAAAATGGCATATAGCCCATTAATTTTAGCCCTTGCAAATCCAACCCCCGAAATTATGCCCGAAGAGGTAAAAGCTGTTCGTCCTGACGCAATCATTGCAACAGGACGTTCAGACTACCCCAACCAAGTGAACAACGTGCTCTGCTTCCCCTTCATGTTCCGTGGTGCGTTAGATGTCGGGGCGACTGAAATTAACGAAGAAATGAAACGCGCTTGCGTAAATGCCATTGCAGAATTAGCCATGGCAGAACCTTCCGACGTTGTCCGTGCTGCTTATGGTGATCAAATTCTAGATTTTGGCGCAGAATACTTAATTCCTAAACCCTTCGACCCGCGTTTAATCGTCAAAATTGCCCCCGCAGTGGCAAAAGCGGCAATGGACAGCGGTGTTGCAACCCGTCCGATTACCGACTTTGAAGCCTATAAAGATAAATTAAATCAATTTGTTTTCCGCTCAGGTCTTATCATGAAACCCGTTTTCGAACGGGCGCGGAAATCCTCACAACGAGTTGTTTATGCAGAAGGCGAAGAAGAACGTGTCTTACAAGCTGTGCAAGAAGTCATTCACGAAGGCTTAGCCCGTCCTGTCCTACTCGGTCGTCCCGAAGTCGTAGAAATGCGCTTGAAAAAACTCGGCTTAAAAATGCGTCCTGAACGTGATTTCGACCTCGTCAATATTCACAGCGACGCACGTTTTAACCAATATTGGAAAGCCTACCACAGCATTACAGAACGCTTAGGGGTATCTCCTAGCGAAGCCCGCACCGTCTTACGTTCAGACAGCACCGCCATTGCCGCGATGATGCTCAAATTAGGCGATGTCGACTCCATGATTTGTGGAACTGTTGGACGTTTTCACCAACACCTACAACATATTAATGAAATTATTGGAAAAGCTCCTGATATTCAAGATTTATCGACCATGAATATCTTAATTATGCCTGCGGGAACTTTCTTTATTTCTGATACCCAAGTCTCATTCGACCCCAGTGCAGAAACCATTGCCGAAACAACGATTTTATGCGCTGATGAAGTTCGTCGTTTTGGGATAGTGCCAAAAGTTGCATTATTATCACATTCCAACTTTGGAACACGCCGTGATACCCCCACCGCAACCAAAATGCGCCGAGCCTTACAAATTCTCAATGAACGTGCGCCGACTTTAGAAGTTGAAGGGGAGATGCACGCCGATGCTGCGTTATCAGAAGAAATTCGGCTAGAACGCTTTCCCAACTCTCGCTTAACGGGACAAGCCAATTTATTGATTATGCCAACTTTAGACGCGGCAAATATCACCTTTAATATGTTTAAAGTCTTAGGGGGGGGAGTCTCTATTGGTCCTATTTTGATTGGTGCAGATTTACCCGCGCATGTGGTCACGCCATCCATTACGGTACGCGGTTTAATCAACATGACTGCCGTTGCTGTTGCACGGGCTAAACCACGGATTGAAGTGCCAGAACAACCCGTTATAGCAACTAATATGCCCAGTTAGTCATAAAAACAGAAACCTGCTAGATTTTGAAAACCTAGCAGGTTTTTTTGTCTGAATCAGAATTCACAGAATTTTCAGAATTAGCAGCATTAAAAAACGTGATTCACCTTAAATTTTTGGTTTAAAGGTTTTAAATCCTGTTAATCCTGAAAATCCTGATTCAGACAAGCTGTTGTCTTTTTTAAAAGAAACTCGCTGAACTCAGGTTAATTAACCCCGTTAAACTTTAAAATTTACTCGACGTATCCAAGTTTTAAGCCGCTAATAATCCTACTCGTTTGAGTAACGGCTCAATTTTTGGCTGTCTGCCACGGAATTCGACAAACAGGGTCATCGCATCTTGTGAGCCACCGCGTTCTAAAATACTGTGTAAAAAAGCCTCGCCTGTTTGACGGTCAAAAATGCCGTTTTCTTCAAATTTAGCAAAGACATCCGCTGATAAAACTTCCGCCCATTTGTAGCTGTAGTAACCTGCCGCATAACCACCTGAAAAAACATGAGTAAAGCTGTTTTGAAAGCGGTTAAACGCTGGGGGAATTAAGACGGCAATGTCTTTGCGAACTGCGTCTAAAGTCGCTTGTACGTCTAAATTCGGCACATAGTCGGTATGTACACGTAAGTCGAATAACGCAAATTCTAATTGGCGTAGCATAAATAAACCCGCTTGGAAGTTTTTCGCGGCGAGCATTTTTTCCAGTAAGTCATTAGGCAATTTTTCCCCTGTTTGATAATGGACTGCAAATAAATCAAGGGCTTCTCGTTCCCAACACCAGTTTTCTAATAATTGGCTGGGTAATTCCACTGCATCCCATGATACGCCGTTAATGCCTGAAACAGGGGCGTAATCAACTTTAGTCAGCATGTGGTGTAAGCCGTGCCCGAATTCGTGGAATAGGGTTAATACGTCGTTGTGAGTTAATAATGAAGGATTATCGCCAACAGGGGGCGGGAAGTTGCAAACAAGATGCGCAACGGGGGTTTGTACGCCTGTTTTTAAGCGTTTGCGGGCAATACATTCATCCATCCACGCGCCTCCGCGTTTGCCTTGGCGGGCGTAGGGGTCTAAGTAAAATTGTCCGCGTAGTTCGTTTTTGCTGTCAAAAATTTCAAAAAATTGGACGCTTGGATGCCATATATCAACGCCATTGAGGGCTTGAATGCGTAGCCCGAAGAGGCGTTCGAAAACTTGGAATAAGCCTTTTAATACTTGAGGTAAGGGGAAATAAGGGCGTAAGGTTTCTTGAGAAAGTTCATAGCGTAAATGACGCAACTTTTCAGAATAGTAGGGAATATCCCACATTTCCAAGTGTGGCATGTTGTATTGTGTTGCGGCAAAACTGCGTAATTCCGCTAATTCGCCTTCGGCTAAGGGGCGGGAGCGTTGGGCTAAGTCGTGAATGAAGTCGATAACTTGTTTTGGGGTTTTTGCCATGCGGTTGTTGAACAGGGATTGTTCGGTGTAGTTATGGAAACCGAGCAATTGGGCGAGTTCATGGCGTAAAGCGAGAATGTTGTTAATCAGTCCGCTGTTATCAAATTGGGCAGAATTTGTACTTTCCGCAGAGGCGCGGGTGACATAGGCAACATACATTTCATGCCGTAATTCGCGGTTATCAGCGTAGTTCATCACGGGCATGTAGCAGGGTAAATCGAGGGTTAGTAGCCAGCCGTCTAAGTTGGCTTGTTCCGCATTTTGGCGGGCAAGTCCTTTTAAAGAGTCGGGAAGCCCTGCTAATAGGCTTTCATTGGTGATGTGTTTTTTCCACGCATGAGTGGCATCAAGTAAATTTTGGGAAAATTTGGCGGTTAATTGGGAAAGCTGTTGGCGAATTTCTTTACAACGGGCTTGTTTTTCAGGGGATAAATGTATTCCTGAGAGGTGAAAATCGCGCAATTCGTTGGTAATAATTTTTTGTTGTGCGGGTTCTAATTGTGCAAATTCGGGGCTGTCAGCAATGGATTTGTAGGCTTCGTATAACGCCTTATTTTGTCCAATTTCGGTGCTATATAAGGATAGTTTTGGCAAGCAGGTATTGTAAACGTCGCGTAGGGCTTCGGAGTCTAAAACGCTGTTTAAATGTCCAACAGGGGCCCATGTTTTATTTAAACGGTCATTTAACTCGTTTAAGGGGTTAATTAAGCTGTCCCATGTGTAGGGTTTTGCGGTTTCTAATAAACGGTGTATTTCTGCTAAGTTGCTTTCTAAAATTTTGGTTAAAGCAGGGTCGACATGTTCAGGTTTGATTTGGGAAAATTGTGGCAATGTATCGTGATTTAACAAGGGGTTATTCATACAGTCTCCAACATTTATTTATGTGTTTTTATCGCAGACAACACGCAAGTGTTTTATTTGATATGGGCGCGATAGGGGTAAATATCCATCGTTTTACCCTTCAATCAGGGTTAATTGTTCAGCTTGTAGGCGTGCTTGTAAAGCTGGTAATACGGTATCGGCAAACCATGGATGTTGTTTAAACCAGCCAAGGTTACGCGGAGAAGGATGCGGAAGTGGAAAGTATAAGGGGGCATAATCGGCAAAAGATTGTACGGTTTGTGCGAGTGTTGCCTTGCAGGCTTTGCCTAAATGGTAGCGTTGTGCATAACGACCAATTAATAAAATTAGTTTTAAATCAGTTAATTGTTCAATCACTTTCGCGTGCCAAAGGGGCGCACATTCAGGACGCGGGGGCAAATCGCCATGCGTACCTGTTCCAGAGTAGCATAAGCCCATGGGCATAATAGCAATGCGTGGGTCGTTATAAAATTGTTCTCGTTGCATGTTTAGCCAAGTACGCAAGCGTTCGCCGCTGGCATCATTCCACGGCATACCTGTATTTTGCACTTTTAAGCTGGGGGCTTGTCCAATAATAAGTAAACGCGCTTGAGCGGAATGGATGTGAATAATGGGCTTGGGTGGATAAGGCAAATGGGCAGCACAAACTTGGCAATCTCGAATATTATTTAATACTTTATTTAAATGATGGTTCATTACAACTCACAATGTTTAACCCGCAAATTTAATTCAAAAAAATTTGTCTGAAATTATAAACCAATATGTATAACTAATTTTCGCAAACTGCCTTGATGGCGATGTTCCCATAAATAAATCCCTTGCCAAGTGCCTAATGCAAGGCTTTGGTTTAAAATCGGAATACCTAAAGATGTCGCGGTCAGTGCTGATTTAATATGCGCGGGCATATCGTCTGCTCCTTCTAAAGTATGCGTATAAAGCGCGTCGCCTTCGGGAATCAAACGATTGAGCCAATTGTTTAAATCTTGGCAAACATCAGGGTCAGCATTTTCTTGAATCAGTAAACTTGCGGATGTGTGTTGAATAAAAACCGTGCATAACCCATCAACGATGGCACTTTCTCGCACAGCCTGCGCGACTTGTGCCGTAATATTATAAAGCCCTTGTTGATGGGTACGAATCGTTAATTGTTTAATTGACATGTTATTGACACTCAATATTTTATCTGAATCCTAAATTTATCCTTAAAACTCTGGACTTTATTTCTATGCGTTACATTTATCTACTGATTGCCAGTTTATGCTATAGCCCTTTTTGCGGGGCATCGTTTGACATTTCTTGTGAAGATAATGGGGGAAAATTAACCCCAGAAATACAACAGATTGAATCTGATGGTTGTAGCGAAGGTTTGTCGGGTAATTACTTTTTAAACCCTTATAACGACACGCGGATTAATCTACTGTTATTACTAGAAGATTTAAAAATTTCTTCACTCGATATATTACCCGCAAAAACAGATGATATTCACATCACCGCGTATGAAATCCCTTTCTATTACACCCAAATATTTGACGCGAAAAACCCACCACCGCCAACGATTCCAACAGAAGCAGAAATTTCAGGTGAAGCCCCAACTATCACTAACTCGCCTGAAAATACCTCATTCACAAATCTAGCTAAACAACTGGGGATTAGTGATGAAACACTCAATACAACTGCTTATTCTTTACAGGGTTATAAAGAGGCTCATTGCATCTCCAATAATATAAATGCCGTTGCACAATTCTTTACTGTCTTAAACGCAACGACTATTCCCGCTGAAGAAAAACACCTTTTAGCCGAAGCCCGCTTAAGTTTAGCCAATCTCTGCCAACTCAGTCCATCCACGGTAACCATTTTAAATATCAATGTCATCAATCCACTTGCTCAAGCAATGGCAATCTACTTACAAGGTGTGAATGCGTTCTACAGTAGCGATTTTACAAGCGCAGAAACTGAATTTAATAAACTGATTAATCAAGAAAATACATGGTTAAAAGAAACCGCACTATACATGCTCGGCAGAGTTGCATTAAATCAACTTGATGAAACTAAAACCGAAGAACGCTTTAATGCTTATCTTAAACAATATCCAGAAGGTATTTATGCCGAATCAGCACAAGGTTTATTCCGACGGTTGTATAAACTGACCAAAAATCAAAACAAATTGACCCAAGCATTAACCCAAATAGCTCAATCACAACAAACTACGAGCACTGAGCAACTTATCAATCTGATTGACGAAGTAGAACACAACCTCTTTTTTCCCTACAGTGAAGAAATTCCAACCGACACAAGCTACTTAGCTAATATGCGTGATGTTATAAAATGGAATCCTTCTATTTTCACAGCGGTTGCGATTCTCACACGGATGCGCACAATGGAAGGCGAATCAGCGCAATCAATACCCGCTACAGAATTACAAACCCTACAAGCTACTTTTGCGCAAGCTAATTTAACCGATTTGTACACTTATCTACTGCTTGCAGACAGCTATTTTATTCAAAAAAATTACGCGGATGTTATCAGCAAAACAAACACACTCACGCTTAAAAACCCCATTAATAACTTAACGTTTAGCACGTTCATCTTACGCGCCTTAGCCTTTGAAAAACTACAACAACTCGATAAAGCCGTCACAATTTACTTAGACCTGTTTAAACACACAGAACACCCAATCCAAAAACGCCAATTACAACTTGCCTTAGCTTATCACTATGAATATAGAGGAAAAATAAAAGCTGTTTTTGCATCTGATAGCCTTGTCACCGATAAACACCTGCGCCATCTTCTGATTCAACGAGTCGCTTCTGCGTCACTGTTAGAAGAATTACTAAATGCTTCCCATATCGAAGCCCAAAGTAAAAGCGTTGCTTTAAAAACATTATTATTCAAATTATTGCAACATAATCAATACAATGAATTTTTACGCATTTATCAACAATATCCCATTGATAACTATCCTAGTTTCCCTGAATTAGCCCATTTTCAATGGACTGGCGAAACGCCAAAAAATGCGGAAATAGAAGACAGTGACATACCCTACACCTGCCCAAGTCTGCAAAAAGCAGTGCAAACATTGGCGAAAAATAACACGGATGCACACGCTTTAAACTGTGTCGGTGAATTTTTCCGACTTTTCTTCTATTATGATTTTGCAGATATTTTTCCGTTCTACAATGTCACTCATTCCGCCTCCAACAAGCCACCGCGCTATCTTGGGGAAACAAGCGATAATTTCACAGGTAAAGCCTACAGCCGTTTGGATTACTCGCTAGCAGTTATTGATAACCCTAAAGCCCCCAAAGATGCAAAAGCCTACGCGCTTTATCGCGCCATTAACTGCTTTGCAACCAGTGGCGAAAACCATTGTGGACAACAAAAAATTGCTAAAGAACAGCGGGCAAATTGGTTTAGAACTTTGAAGGGGAAATATAAAGAGAGCATTTGGGCAGAACGACAAAAATATTACTGGTGATGCCTGTACTTCGTCTGTTTTGGCTGAGTCTTAGCCTATTGATTGCAGGCTCAACGCATCAAGTCTATTTTGTACAAGTACAAGACTATCAAGCGTTTTGGGTTTGGGGGGGGATTAAACCCGCACAAATTCCACTCACTGCACAACGCCTGTATATTCTGCAAGGCAGTATTCAAGCGGATAGACAAAAAAACGTCCGTTTTCAACGACAAGGCATTTTAGTACGACCATTGCCCGCCCCTATATTTTTAGTCTATCGTTTTGAGGTTTTAGCGTGGAATCCTGTGATACGACAAAGTTTATTTAATCAAATCGCTTATTGGGAAAGTTATCAACAAACAGTGCTGGGCATTCAAATCGATTTTGATGCCCACACTCAGCGTTTAGACCAATATGACGTTTTTCTGCGTCAAGTGCGTGCCGAATTACCAGAAAAATATCAATTAAGTATCACAGGCTTATTAGATTGGACACAAAACGCATCGCCAACCGTTTTACAAGCTTTAGCGGATACCTTAGACGAGGTAATTTTTCAAACTTATCAAGGAAAACGTACAATTCCACGCTATCAGGCTTATTTGCGTGCTTTTGCGCAATTACAAGTTCCGTTTAAAGTAGGCATCGTAGCGGGTGGGGTATGGGATAAACAGCGGGAGCAATGGTTACAGGGCTTGACTTATTATCGCGGGATGGTGGTATTTTTATTGCCTGAAGGATAAGAATTCACCAGACCAGATTAAAACCTTGTCTGAATCAGGATTTTCAGAATTAACAGAATTTAAAACCCTTAAACCAAAAATATAAGGTGAATCATGCTTTTTAATTCTACTAATTCTGAAAATTCTGTGAATTCTGATTCAGACAAGCTGTTGTCTTTTTAATAGCCCGAGTTCGGCGAGATTCCTTTAAAAAGACAAGGGATTGTCTGAATCAGAATTTTCAGAATTAACAGAATTTAAACCCCTTAAACCAAGAAATTAACGCGAATCACGTTTTTTAATTCTGCTAATTCTGAAAATTCTGTGAATTCTGATTCAGACAAAAAAAGACCTGCTAGGTTTTAAAAACCTAGCAGGTTTTTTTAGCTTTTCTTGATGAGAAGTAAAATCATTTTATTTCACTGATAACGCCACGTCTCCCTGTTTCTGCTTAATTTTTTCCAGCAGGGTTAAAGGCAGTTTAAACGTGGTATTTTCTATTTCTCCGTTCATGACATTAACCGTTTTAACACCAAAAGTTTCTAAGCGTTTTAAAACGCCCTGAATCAGGATTTCAGGTGCAGACGCGCCAGCAGTTACACCAATTTTCGGTTGTTGTTGAAACCATTCGGGCTTTAAATCATTTGCATCTTGAATCAGATAGGAAGTAATGCCCGCTTGTTCTCCTGCTTCGCGTAAACGGTTGGAGTTAGAACTGTTACTTGCGCCAACAACGAGTAGTAAATCAACTTGTTTGGCTAATTCACGAACTGCATTTTGGCGGTTTTGTGTCGCGTAACAAATATCGCTGAGTTGTGGCCCTTGGATGTTGGGGAAACGTTGATTTAAAAAGGCAATCACGTCTTTGGTATCGTCAACACTGAGGGTGGTTTGTGTCACATAAGCGAGTTTGCAAGGGTCATTGACTTGTAGGGCTTGTGCTTCTGGAACGGTTGATAAAATGTGTACGATGCCGTCGATGCGTCCGCGTGTGCCTTCTACTTCGGGGTGTCCTGCATGACCAATAATAATAATTTCATAGCCTTGTTGGGCATAGCGTTGGGCTTGTTGGTGTACTTTGGTGACTAAAGGACAGGTTGCATCAATGATTTCTAGTTGACGATTTTCTGCTTTGTTCACAACCGCACGTGCAACGCCATGTGCACTGAAAATGCACACCGCGCCAAGGGGTACATCGTCCAGACTTTCGACAAAAACCGCTCCCTTTTGCCGTAAATCGTCCACGACGTAACGGTTGTGGACAATTTCGTGCAGAACATAGACAGGGTGCGGGTAAACCATCAGGGCTTGTTCAACTATTTCTACGGCACGAACAACGCCCGCGCAGAAGCCTCTTGGTTGGGCAAGCGTGACATTCATCATTATTTTTCAGCCTTTACATGGTCAATCAGAATACCATTTTTGTATTCTACTTCTTCTTCTACACCGTCCATGATGAGTTTGCCTTTTCCGTGACGTTTGCCGTCCATAAAGTTGCCTTCGTAGCGGTCGCCTGTGGCGGTGGTGTAGATGCCTTTGCCTGTGCGTTTGCCTTTGGCAAATTCGCCTTCATAGCGGTCGCCATCTGACCATGTTAAAACGCCTTTTCCGTGGCGTGTGCCGTCGATAAAGTCGCCTTCGTAGCGGTCGCCATTTGTCCAGAGATAAACGCCTTTGCCTTCACGGCGGTTAGCAACGAAATCGCCTTCATAGCGGTCGCCGTTTTTCCATGTGTAAGTGCCTTTGCCTTCGCGAGTGCCTTTAATGAAATCTCCTTCGTAGCTATCGCCATTTTTCCATGTGTAGATGCCTTTGCCTGTGCGTTGTCCTTTTACAACTTCGCCTTCGTAGCTGTCGCCATTGGGCCAAATGAATTTGCCATGATTTTCGTCATTCATCGCGGACATTGTGGGCGGTGTTTGGGTTGGGGCTGGGGTTGGTTTGCTGGCAACTGTTGGGGTTTTGGCAGGCTCAGGAGTTTTTGCGGGTTGTTTTTGGGTATCTTTGATTTCAGGGTTGTCTTTTTCTGTGTTTGCTTGGCTAGCAGGGGCTGGCGTTGGGGTTGTTGTAGCAACAGGTGGGGGGGCTTTTTCTTCTGCGACTGGTTTTTTAACAGGGGGGACAGCGCCTTTTACGAGTTTACCATCACTGCGTTTGCCTTCGCTGAATTCGCCTTTAAATTGGTCGCCGTTTGCCCATGTGTAAGTGCCTTCGCCATCGCGTTTGTCTTCGGCATAACCGCCTTCGTAGCGGTCGCCATTTACCCATGTGTAAGTGCCTTCGCCGTCGCGTTTACCTTCGTAAAAGTCGCCTTCGTAGCGGTCGCCGTTTTTCCAGATGTAAACGCCGCGTCCGTTGCGTTGGTCGCCTTCATATTCGCCGTCGTAGTAGTCGCCATTTGTCCAGATAACGGCTTTTTTGACAATTTCGGGGTCGTCTGCTGCGTCGTCTTCGTCATCGGCGGCATATAGTGGCATGGATAGTGGGAGGAGTAATATCATCCATAAAGCCCAATATCTTTTTTTATTCATGCAGATACTCCTCAATGTTAAGTGTTTAATGTTGGTGTGCGGTGGTTAAAACGTTGAGAAAAATCATTGTTAATTTAAGTCTAAGGGGTGAAGCGTGGGATGTCATCCTTTTAGAGATAGCGGAGGAGTTCCCGTAAATCTTTTTGGTCAATGATAATATTTGCTTGTTGTTTTAGCACGGCTTTAGCGCAAAAAGCGACTTTTTTGTCGGCATAGGGAAACATGGATGCATCGTTTGCACCGTCACCGACAACGATGGTGTTGGTTTTTTCTGCACCGAGGAGTTTTTGTAGGCGGGCGAGCATGTCGCCTTTGGAGGTGCTTTGCATCATTTCTCCGCCGACTTTGCCTGTTAATATGCCGTCTTTGTGGTGTAGAAAGTTGGCAAATTCGCCATCAACGCCTAGTTTTTGCCCTAGATAGGTGGTTGCTTCGTGAAATCCGCCTGAGAGTATCACGACTTTGTAGCCGTGTTTTTTCAATTCTTGTACGGTTTCTATCGCACCTGTCATGAGGGGAAGATTTTGGCAAACGTTGATAACTTTCGTGTAGGGTGTGCCTGCTAGCATGGCAACCCGTTGGGTGAGTGCTTCAAAAAAGTCGAGTTTGCCTTGCATGGCTTGTTCGGTAATGTGGGAAACTTCGTTTTTTTTGCCACAGGCGGCGGCTATTTCGTCTATGGTTTCCCCGTCCATGAGGGTTGAATCAAAATCAAAAACGCACAATTTCATGATTGTTCCTATATTAGGATTTTTGTTGTTGGTGTTTTTTGTTGGGTAAGTATGAGCTGTATTTTTTATCTATTATGCCATGCTTCACAGGTTTAGCAGGTTTCTGTTTCTTCGTCGGATGTGGTGTTTAATTCAGTGGTGGCTTGTCCTTGCATGAGGGGGCGCATGGCGTGCAGTAGATTTTTGAATAGGTGTTTGTGGGCTTGCTCTTCGTTAGCAAGCAGTTGTTTTACATGATAGCGTTGTGTGGGTTTGGTGAAGCAGGCGGGGCAGTTGTCGAGGATAATGGGGAGTTTGGCGGATTTGGCAAAATCAGCTGTTTGGCGTTCGCGGACGTAAATCAGGGGGCGAATGACGCGAATATCGCCTGCATCGTTGGTGTAATGGGCTTTCATGGTTTGTAAGCGTCCGCCGTGAAAGGCTGACATCATAAAACTTTCTGCTAAGTCGTCTAAGTGTTGGGCGAGGGCTAGGACGTTGTAGCCTGCTTGGCGGGCGGTGCTGTACATGATGCCGCGTTTCATGCGTGAGCAGTAGGCGCAAAAGGAGTCGCCACGGATATGGCGCAGGGCTTCTTCCATAATGGCTTGTTGTTGGTAAAAATAGGGAATATTGAGATTTGCTAAGTAGTCTTTTAAGGGGGAGGGGTCAAAACCTGATATTAGGGGGTCAACGGTAATCACGCCTAAGTCGAAGTGTATGGGAGCGTGGCGTTTTAGGTGGATTAGGATATGTAGTAGGGATAGAGAGTCTTTTCCCCCTGAGAGTCCTAGTAGGACTTTGTCGTTAGCTTTAATCATGCCGTAGTCGCCAATTGCTCGCCCAACACAGCGGAGTAATGATTTAGGGGGTTTTACCAATGGATTCATATTTTCATCACTGATTAAGATTAAATTAATAAAAGTCGATTTGCACATTGAGTGTAATGTGTCAGCTTATCGGGGTTATGATGCCTTAATGGGGATTATGTTTTGAGCGCAGTAGGTTTGCATAGGGGTTATTGGTTCGTTGTGAACATTGGCTATTGTTATAGTCGCTTTTTTTAGGAGTATTTTGTCGTGCAGCAATTTTTGATATTTGCAATTTTATTTGTGGGACTTGCGGCAATTTTAATTTATATGGGGGTCAAATCTGTGCCTCAGGGCATGAATTGGACCGTTGAACGGTTTGGAAAATATACAAAAACGTTAGAGCCGGGTTTAAATTTTATCATTCCTTTCTTTGATAAAGTATCGAAAAAGTTGACCATGATGGAGCAAGTGATGGATGTACCATCACAAGATATTATTACCAAAGATAACGCGACAGTACGGGTGGATGGTGTTGCCTTCTTTCAGATTATCAATGCTCCAGAAGCCGCTTATCAGGTGCAAAATTTGACGGATGCCATTCTTAATCTAACAATGACGAATATTCGGACAGTCATGGGGTCTATGGACTTGGATGATTTATTATCTAAACGGGATGATATTAATCATCAACTTTTGCGGGTTGTGGATGAGGCAACAACGCCTTGGGGAATTAAAATTCTGCGGATTGAAATTAAGGATATTACACCACCAAAAGACTTAGTTGATTCTATGGCACGTCAGTTAAAAGCGGAGCGGGATAAACGGGCTTCTATTTTAGAGGCGGAAGGGGAACGACAAGCCGAAATTTTAAAAGCAGAGGGGGAAAAACAGGCAATTATTCTCGCCGCAGAAGGGCGTAAAGAGGCCGCTTTCCGTGATGCAGAAGCCCGCGAACGGGAAGCGGAAGCGGAAGCTAAGGCAACCATGATGCTTTCTCAGGCAATTTCTAAAGGAAATGTGCAAGCGGTGAATTATTTTATTGCGCAGGAATATGTCAAAGCATTAGGACAACTCGCAAGTGCGGATAATCAGAAGGTGATTATGATGCCTTTAGAAGCATCGTCCGTGATAGGCTCTATTGCAGGGTTAGGGGAGTTAGCAAAAGAGGCGTTAGACAAACGCCATACCCCCGCTGTGGCAACACCCGTTCCACCCAGTGGAACAATTGTTTAATCATTTGATCGTTATGATGAGTAATTTACAAATCACATTTTGGTATTGGTGGATATTTGCCATCGTGCTTGGCATTTTAGAAGTATTAGCCCCAACAGCTGTCTTTATTTGGTCAGCAATAGCGGCTGTTATGATGGGGATTGTTGTCTTATTTATTCCCTATATAGGCATTGAAATACAACTGATTGCATTTTCAGTTTTATCCATATTAAGCGTTTGGCTGGGGCGTTCTTTTTTAGTGAAATATCCCACACAAACAGATAAGCCCTTGCTAAATCAGCGGGGGAGTGAATATGTCGGGCGTGTTTTTTCTGTGATAGAACCCATCAGCGATGGCGTTGGAAAAGTGCGAATTGGGGATAGTTACTGGCGTGTTGAAGGGGCGGACTGCCCTGTTGGAACTAAAGTAAAAGTCATCGGGATTGAAGGGGTTAAATTAAGAGTTGAACCGTTTGAACCTGACGAATCATAAAGCAGTTATCTGGATAACTAACAGATAATATGGAAAAAACACTATATTATCTGTTTCAACCTTCATGTTATCGCATCCAGTAAATCCATCAAAATCCCCAAAAACTGACTACACTTAAAAAGATTGTTGCAGATGCAATAAAACCAACAACAAGTTTTAACTATACTTTTCAGTTAATTAAACTTTCATGAAAGATTCATGACGAAGATGTCACATAAATATATCTTATACTCAATATAAAGCGTATAATATGACAGTTTTAGCGTCGTCGCTAAATCCGTACATTACTTGTTGATAGCAGTGAGGATAAATAACGTGTTAGAAGCCTACAGACAACATGTCGCAGAACGTGCCAGCAAAGGTTTACCGCCTTTACCCCTAAATGCCGAGCAAGTAGCGGCACTGGTAGAACTGTTAAAAAATCCCCCTAAAGGTGAAGAAGAAACTTTAGTTGATTTATTAACCAACCGTGTTCCCCCTGGTGTTGACCAAGCCGCATACGTAAAAGCAGGCTTTTTAGCTGATGTTGCCAAAGGTAATGCCAAAAGCCCCTTAATTTCCCGTGAACGTGCGACCGAATTATTAGGCACAATGTTAGGTGGCTACAACGTTCAACCCTTAATCAGCTTATTAGACGATGCCACGTTAGCTCCTCTCGCCGCTAAAGCCTTATCTCATACCCTGTTAATGTTTGATGCCTATCACGACGTGGTAGAAAAAGCCAAAACCAACACCCACGCTAAACAAGTCTTAACCGCTTGGGCAGAAGGTGAATGGTTCAAAGTCAAATCCGAATTACCCAAAAGCTGGACAGTTACCGTTTTCAAAGTCCCTGGTGAAACCAACACCGATGACTTATCCCCCGCTGGTGCTGCATGGAGTCGCCCTGACATCCCATTACACGCCACCGAAATGTTAAAAATCAAAATGCCCGATGCCTTTGATATCATTGCCGACTTAAAGAAAAAAGGGCATGACATCGCTTATGTGGGCGACGTGGTTGGTACAGGTTCATCCCGTAAATCCGCGATTAACTCCGTGTTATGGCACTTAGGCAAAGATATTCCTTTCGTTCCTAACAAACGTCAAGGCGGCGTGATTTTAGGTGGCAAAATTGCCCCAATTTTCTTCAACACTGCCGAAGACTCAGGCGCGTTACCCATTGAGTGCGATGTCACCAAATTAGAAAATGGCGACGTTATCACCATCTATCCTTATGAAGGCAAAATTACCAACGAAAAAGGCGAAGTCGTCAGCACTTTCGACTTACGTCCTAGCAGTATGCCTGATGAAGTCCGCGCTGGTGGTCGTATTCCCTTAATTATCGGTCGTGGTTTAACCGACAACGCCCGTAAAACCTTAGGCTTAAGCGCGTCTGACTTATTCATTCGCCCTGTTGCTCCTAAAGATACAGGCAAAGGCTACTCTTTAGCCCAAAAAATGGTTGGTCAAGCCTGTGGCGTGACTGGTGTTCGCCCTGGTACTTACTGCGAACCCAAAATGACAACCGTCGGTTCTCAAGACACCACTGGCGGTATGACCCGTGATGAATTAAAAGAACTCGCTTGCTTAGGCTTCTCCGCTGACTTAGTCATGCAGAGCTTCTGCCATACAGCCGCCTATCCCAAACCCGTTGACGTAAAATTACAACACGAACTGCCAGATTTCATGCAAACCCGTGGCGGTGTTGCCTTACGTCCTGGTGATGGCATCATTCACTCATGGTTAAACCGCATGGTTATGCCTGACACCGTCGGCACAGGTGGCGACTCACACACCCGTTTCCCCATTGGTATCAGCTTCCCCGCAGGTTCTGGCTTAGTCGCTTTCGCTGCTGCAATGGGTGTGATGCCTTTAGAAATGCCTGAATCTGTTTTAGTGCGCTTCAAAGGTGAAATGCAAGCAGGCATTACCTTACGCGACTTAGTCAACGCCATTCCTTACGCCGCGATTCAAAAAGGTTTATTAACCGTTGCGAAACAAGGCAAAAAGAACATATTCTCTGGTCGTATCTTAGAAATTGAAGGCTTACCCAATCTGAAAGTTGAACAAGCTTTTGAATTAGCTGATGCCTCTGCCGAACGTTCTGCCAGTGCATGTACAGTGCATTTAAACAAAGAACCCATTATCGAATATCTGACCTCTAACATCACCCTGTTACGTTGGATGATTGCCAATGGTTACGGCGACCCACGCACCTTAGAACGTCGTATTAAGAGCATGGAAGGCTGGTTAGCCAATCCCACCTTATTACAACCTGATGCTGATGCCGAATATGCTGCCGTTATCGAAATCGACTTAAACGACATCAAAGAACCTTTATTAGCCTGCCCCAATGACCCCGACGACGTGAAAGTATTATCCGCCGTTGCAGGTGCAAAAGTGGACGAAGTCTTTATCGGTTCTTGCATGACAAATATCGGTCACTACCGTGCAGCGGGTAAAGTGTTTGAAGAAGCCAATGGACAAGTGCCTGTCCGCTTATGGATTTCTCCACCCACTCGGATGGATCAACACCAATTAACCGAAGAAGGCTACTATTCCATTTTCGGTAAAGCAGGTGCGCGGATGGAAATGCCTGGTTGCTCTCTGTGCATGGGAAATCAAGCCCGTGTCGGTGATAACACAACCGTTGTTTCTACCTCTACTCGTAACTTCCCTGACCGCTTAGGCAAAGGCGCAAATGTGTACTTAGCTTCTGCGGAATTAGCCGCTGTTGCAGCACGCTTAGGAAAATTACCCAGCGTAGAAGAGTACATGACTTATACGAATAAGATTAAACCCTTAGCTGATAATATCTATCGTTACTTGAATTTCCATCAAATTGCGGAATATCAAGCAGCCGCTAACAACGTGATTGCAGGCAAAGTGATTCCTATTGCTGCCGCTTAATCTGTTAGTATTTGATTAAATAAAAAAGACGGTTGCGAAACCGTCTTTTTTTATGCCCGCTTGTTTTAGAACTAACCTGAGTTTTGCGAGTTTTATAAAATAAAACAGAGACCTGCTAGGTTTTGAAAACCTAGCAGGTCTTTTTTTGTCTGAATCAGAATTCACAGAATTTTCAAAATTAGCAGGATTCGCATTAATTTCTTGGTTTTAAGGGGTTTAAATTCTGTTAATTCTGAAAATTCTGTGAATTCTGATTCAGACAAATACTTGTCTTTTTAAAAAAATCTCGCCGAACTCAGGTTAGAACTAGCAATCTTTTTTTAGCTGAATCAAGATTTTCAAAACGAAAAGCTTCTAATACAACAGACCATGCAACAACATTTTTAATACTGTTCCCACAATTGCCCCATAAGCGGCAGGCTTTAATACTGAAGCAACCCGCTGTCCTGCGGAAATCAAAATAGCCACACCCGCCACATCAAACGGACTAATTAATAAGCCTGCCATTCGATTTAATTCTGTAACAGTAATCGCATTTTGATGCAGTGCGTCCACACTAACGCCCATCATCGCTGTACCACCTGCAATATATTTGGTAATGATTAATAAAACCGAATTACTGGGATAATTAATCAGTGCAAAAACAGGTGCTAATAAGGTTTCTAATATGCCCATAACGCCGACCGTTTGCAAAATATTGACGAATAACAAGGCAAGAATCAGCATCGGAATGGAGGCAACGGCAATTTCAAAGGCTTCGCGCCCTGCGCGATTAATCACTTGTAAAACGCCTTTAACATTTGCTGCTTGTGGATGGTTTAAATTCGGTTCTGGCGGTTCGATTTCGTTGGGTAAATGACGCGCGAATACATGATAAGTCATTGCCGCGCTGAATAATCCCGCTAATAGTGAGATTAAAATCGTTGTGCCGACGTGTAAGCCAAATGTTGCCATAGGAAACGTGACGTTTGCCTGTGCCATCGTGAATACCATTGCAAGCGTTGCTGCGATATGACGGCGCGATGTGCCACTTCTATCCATCATTGTGAGCGTTGCAAGCGGTGCGGCAAAGCTCACAAATAAAGTTTGAATTAAGGCAAAAATCCCTAATCCAGGAATGCCTAGCGGATGCAAAATAGGGCTTATCCAGTTGACAATACGGTCTAAAATGTTTTCTGCCTCTAATAAGCGCATAATCGTCAACATCACGACCATGACAGGCAATAAAACGAATAACGCTAACTCTACGCCAGCTTTACCCGATTTTAAAATTAACGCGGCAATTTCTTCCATAAGTTTGTGCAACAAGTTATCGGTAAAATGAAAAATCTTATTTTGGGCGTACTAAATAAGTCAGGTTTTAAACAGGTAAAACCTGACTTATTTAGTCTCCTAAATTTTACTCTCTCTTTAGCCCAATAGAAGATTTTTTAAAGCACTATAGTAAACCGTACTATAAAGTGATTTGAATCTAGGACTGGTAGTCCTTCGCATCGTTTTATAGTGTGTTTACTATACATTCAGGTTTGCCTACATAATCAAGCGATAACCAACCCCTGTTTCTGTCACAATAAAACGCGGTTGAGCGGGGTCATCTTCTAATTTCTGGCGTAAATGACTCATATACACCCGTAAATAATGACTACTTTGCGTATGTGTCCCACCCCACACTTCACGCAATAATTGGCGATGGGTTAAAACCCGCCCTGCTTGGGTGATTAAACTGTTTAATAAACGGTACTCAATGGGGGTTAAATGCACATCTACGCCTTGTTTTTGTACAACTCGCGCCGCTAAATCCACTTTTATATCGCCAAACTGAAACACGGTTTCTTTATTGCTAATACCTTGACGACGGGCATTAGCGCGAATTCTGGCTAATAATTCTGCAATACCAAAAGGTTTACTTAAGTAATCATCTGCCCCCGCATCTAATGCCGTTACTTTATCGAGTTCATGCACGCGGGCTGATAAGACAATAATCGGCTGTGCTGACCATTGGCGAAAAGCGCGAATAAAATCCATTCCGTCGCCATCAGGTAAGCCTAAATCTAAGATAATTAAGTCAGGTTGACGGGTTGTAGCTTCAATTAAGCCTTGTTTAGCGGAAGCCGTTTCATGAACTTGCCAGCCTTCGCCTTGAAGCGCGAGGCGTACAAAATGGCGAATTTGTGGCTCGTCTTCAATCAATAAAATCGTCAGGTTCATGGGGCATATCCAACGGGGTAAGCGGTAACGTGATACAAAACACCGCGCCATGGGGTTGGCGATTGTGCGCGGTAATCGTGCCATGATGTGCATTAATAATAGCGCGACAGATACTTAAGCCTAAACCAATGCCACTTGTCGCAGATTCATTAAAGCCACGGGTAAATTTTTCGAATAAGGTTTCACTGTGTTCAGTGGGCAATCCTGTCCCATTGTCGGCTATTTCTATCTGCATTTGATGGTAATTTGCTTGGGCAGTGATGTCGATTTGTGCGGTTTCGGGGGTGTATTTCGCGGCATTTTCTAGCAAGTTGATAAAAACACGCTCAATCAGTACAGCATCACAAGTTAGTAGTGGTAAATCAGATGGAAGACTGATACAAATGCGCCGTTTGTTGAGTAAAACCCGCACCGCCCGAATAGCACTACCGATAATTTCTTCTAATACTTGAGGTTCTCTTTGTAAAGTAATTCTGCCCGCTTCTATCCGCGCCATGTCGAGTAAATTATTAACCATATTCGTCATGCGCAAACTGGTTTGATGAATGGCAGCGACTAATTCTTGTTGGGTGTTTGTCAAATGTTCAGGGTGACGGGTGAGAGATTCTGCTAACCCCAATAAAGCCGTTAATGGCGTGCGTAAATCGTGTGAAAGGGCGGATAGTAAAGAATTGCGTAAGCGTTCAGATTCAATATGCACGAGCATATCTTGAGCAACTTCAAGAAAATGTACACGTTCTAAAGCGATAGCAATCACGCTAGCACAGGTTTCTAATTGGCGTAATTGTTCGGGAATCAGCAACCAATGCGCTTGAGCGGGTTGAATGGCGAGAATGCCACGAATGCGCACGGGGGCACGCAGGGGTAAATAGCGGAAAGGATTAGCAGGAAGGGTATTCGTTGCAAAACCAGCCGTTTGATTGTGTTTAAATGCCCATTGAGCGATTCCAATATCTAAGCCCTGTATTTCAGTGGCTTCATTCGGCAAGATAAGTGTTTCATTGGGGTCGGGGAGTAATAACACGACTTGTCCGCCAAAGGTTTTTTTAAGAATAGCAAGACTGATGTCAATGATTTGCTCAGTTTTAAGTGCGCCTGATAAATCGCGAGCGAGTTCGAAGAGAATATAAGCCCGTTTTTCGCGGTGGGCAGCAATACGGGCTTGAAAGCGTAAACCAGCCGTTAGTTCACTGATGATAAGCCCAACTAAGAGCATAACGACAAAAGTAAGGAGAAATTGCACATCGCTCACCGCAAAAGAAAAGCGTGGCGATACAAGGAAAAAATCAAACGCGGCAACATTGCATAGTGTGGCAATAATGGCGGGAATACGTCCTAATTTAGTTGCAACCAAGACAACCGCGAGTAAATGCAACATGACTAAATTAACGGCATCTAAATGAAAAAAGTTAAGTAAATTAACCGTGATAGCTGTCGTGAGTAATGAGATAAGTATCGCTAACAACACGGGTATTTTTTCTACCTTTACCTGTCTTGTTAGCGTTGCTGAAGCATGGACTGAATGCGGAGATTCTGGTACAGCGCGAATCGTTGTTGTTGCAAAACCAACATGTAATAAATCCAAATCGGGCGATAACTGCGTGATTTGCGCGGACAAAGAAGGCTGCCAAAAGCGTTGCAATGTTTTAGGCAGGTGTCCCATTACAATGGTTGCTAAATTATGTTGATGGGCATATTCAACAATTTGTTGCGCCACGTTTTCGCTGGTTAAAATACTGGTTGTCGCGCCTAAGGCTTCAGCCAGTTTTAACGCAGTTAAAATGCGCTCACGTTTTACGGTTGGCAATCGTTGTAAAACTGGCGTTTCTACATATAACACATGCCAGTTAATACTCATCTGTGTTGCCAAGCGGGCTGTACGGCGAATAACTTGTTCTGCAAGGGGTAAATTGTCGTTAATACAAGTTAAAATCGCGCCTTCTGTTTTCCAGACAGCATGAATTGCTTCATTTTGCTTGTAATGTTGTACATCTTTTTCAATACGGTCAGCCGTGCGACGCAATGCCAATTCACGCAAGGCGATTAAATTCCCTTTACGAAAAAAATGCTTCACAGCCCGCTGGGCTTGCTGTGGTAAATAGACTTTGCCCGCTTGTAAGCGGTTTAATAACTCCTCAACAGGCACATCAACTAAAACAACCTCATCCGCTTGATAAAAAACCGTATCGGGTACAGTTTCTTGTACTTGAATCCCTGTAATTCCACTCACAACATCGTTAAGGCTTTCTAAATGTTGAACATTTAACGTCGTCCAGATATCAATCCCATTTGCCAGTAATTCCTCAACATCCTGCCAGCGTTTCGGATGACGCGCCCCGCCAATATTAGTCGCTGCCAATTCATCCACCAAAAGTAAAGCGGGTTTACGGGCTAAGGCTTCATCTAAATCAAAAACGGCTATCTGTTTATTGTGATAACTGCATATTTTTCTGTCTAAAACAGGTAATTGCTGGACTAATGCCTCTGTTTCTCGCCGTCCATGTGTTTCAATCCAACCGACAAGCAATGCTCGCCCTGCCTGTTGTGCTTTGTGTGCGGCTTCTAACATCGCAAAAGTTTTACCGACCCCAGCCGATGAGCCAAAATAAATGCGAAGTTTACCACGTACATTTTTCTGTTCAGCCTGTTGAATTTGCGCGAGTAAAATATCAGGGTCAGGACGTTGTTCTATTGGCGTGGGTGACATGGGAATAACTGCCTGTTAAATCAGGGGTAGTGCTAAAGTTATGTTAGACTTGCCAGTCCTCGAAGAACTGGCAAGCCTTTGGATGCTCATTAAAAAAACTATTGAATTAGCTGCTTTTTCTCTGCATCTAACGCTAAATTTAACGCTAAAACATTAATTTGCGCTTCACCCAAAATTCCCAAAAAGGGTAACTCTGTATAACGTTCAATCAGGGCTTGTACTTGTTCAACAGGTAATTGACGGGCTTTAGCGACTCGTGACAGTTGATATTGCGCGGCGGCAAGGCTGATATGCGGGTCTAAACCACTCGCGGACGCGGTGACTAAATCGATAGGTATCGGCATTGTATTATTTGGGTCAACCGCTTTTAAGGCTGCAATGCGAGCTTTTACCGCTTCTACTAAGGCAGGATTGCTCGGTGCGAAATTAGAGGCAGCGGAGGCACTGGCGTTATAAGGCGTGGGGAAAGTGGCAGAAGGGCGACCCCAAAAATAATCTGCTCGATGAAAGGCTTGCCCAATCAATGTCGAGCCTATGGGCTGCTTGTCACGATACAGTAAACTGCCTGTCACTGATGCAGGAAACCATTGCGTGCCTAACCCTGTCAGGCTAATAGGATAAATTAAGCCTGTTATTATTGTAAAAACAAAGAGTAAAACAAGTGCGGGACGAATAACAGTTTGCATTTTTTTCACCTATTTAACCTTGTACCGTAAAAAACGCGGCTAACAACATATCAATCAACTTAATCCCTACAAACGGTGTCATAATTCCGCCTAAACCGTATAGTAAAAGATGCCGTTGTAATAACGCGCCCGCATTTAAAGCGCGGTAATGAATGCCACGTAAGGCTAAGGGAATCAAGGTAATAATAATCAGCGCGTTAAAAATAACTGCTGCTAAAATGGCATGTTCAGGACTGCTTAACCGCATCACATTTAAATACATTAAATTGGGATAAGTGCTTGCAAACGCAGCGGGAATAATTGCGAAATATTTGGCAACATCGTTGGCAATGGAAAAAGTGGTTAAAGCCCCGCGAGTCATTAGCATTTGCTTACCAATTTCAACAATTTCAATCAATTTAGTAGGATTTGAATCTAAATCGACCATATTGCCCGCTTCTTTCGCTGCTTGAGTGCCTGTATTCATCACGACGGCAACATCCGCTTGCGCGAGTGCAGGCGCGTCGTTTGTGCCATCGCCTGTCATTGCTACTAAATGCCCTGCTTGTTGATACTGACGAATTAATTTTAATTTGGTTTCGGGGGTTGCCTCTGCCAGAAAATCATCAACACCCGCTTCAGCCGCAATAGCTGCCGCTGTTAAACGATTATCCCCTGTAATCATTACTGTTTTAATGCCCATTTGCCGTAATGCCGCAAAACGTTCTTTAATCCCGCCTTTCACCACATCTTTCAGCTCGACTACGCCTAACACTTGTTGATTATCCGCGACAACTAACGGTGTACTTCCTCGTTTTGCCACAATTTCAATTTGCAAACGGACATCATTAGGCAAAGTCTCAACACTCATGCCTAACCATTGCGCAATCGCCTCGCCCGCCCCTTTGCGTATCATCCGCGTATCAGTTCCCTGCGCTAAATCAACGCCACTCATCCGCGTTTGTGCCGTAAAGGGAATAAAAGTCGCTTGTAAAGCATGTATCTCTCTTTGACGCAAATTAAAACGTTGCTTGGCTAAAATCACAATGCTACGCCCTTCGGGGGTTTCATCGGCTAAAGAAGCCAGTTGGGCAGCATCGGCTAATTGTTGTTCAGTCACATTTTTTGCGGGAATAAATGTCGTTGCTTGACGATTGCCTAACGTAATCGTGCCTGTTTTATCCAATAGCAAAACATCTACATCACCCGCTGCTTCCACCGCTCGCCCTGAGTTTGCAATAACATTAGCTTGCATCATCCGACTCATGCCCGCGACACCAATAGCCGATAGTAAACCGCCTATTGTGGTTGGAATGAGACAAATTAATAAAGCAATTAAAATTGATAATTCAACAATTTGCCCAGATTGATTTGCAGTAACGCTAAAGGCTGAAAAGGGTAACAAGCTGACTGTCACGCCTAAAAAAACCAAGGTCAAGGCAATTAATAAAATCGTCAACGCGATTTCATTCGGGGTTTTTTGCCGTTTTGCCCCTTCTACCATGGCAATCATGCGATCTAAAAAAGCTTCGCCCGCATTCACCGCGACACGAATCACTAACCAATCAGATAAAACCCGCGTGCCTCCCGTAACCGCAGAAAAATCTCCACCCGCTTCACGAATAACAGGCGCGGATTCTCCTGTAATTGCCGACTCATCAACCGAGGCAACACCCTCAATCGCTTCTCCATCCACAGGGATAATATCCCCAGATTCAACAAGAACCACGTCGCCTTTTTGCAACATCTGCCCTTGTACAACAGTCCATTGATGATGTTGCGCAGGATTTGCCAATTTTTTCGCCATTACGGTCTGCTTTAATCCCCGCAATGCGACGGCTTGCACCTTACTTCTTCCTTCGGCTAAGGCTTCGGCAAAATTGGCAAATAACAAGGTAAACCATAACCAAACAGCGATAGACCCAATAAATCCGCTATTACTCGCATTGCTCAAGAAAGCCTGTAACCACAACACACTAATCAAGCAACAACACACATATAAAACAAACATCACAGGATTACGAATTTGCACTCGAGGCGATAACTTTTGTACGCTATCCCAGAAAGCCGTGTGTAATAATGCCCATGACGAATAATTCACAAAATGACTCATGGTTTTGCTCCTAATGGTTGATAACGGTCGAAAAAATTTGTAAATGTTCCGCCACAGGCCCTAAAACCAAAACGGGTAAATAAGTCAATGCACCCACTAACAACACCGTTGCCATTAACAACACTACAAATAATCCGCCCTGTGTGGGTAGCGTGCCACTCGTTACAGGCAATTTCTTTTTCAACCCCAAAGAACCCGCTATTGCTAACACCGCCACAATAATTGCAAAGCGTCCAAACCACATAGCAACCCCAAGTAAAACATTATAAAACACTGTATTACTACTAAATCCCGCAAACGCACTGCCATTATTATTCGCCGCCGACGTAAAGGCATATAACACTTGTGAAAAACCATGTGCACTGGGGTTGGAAATCCCCGCTTGTCCAACGGGCAACGAAACCGCTAATGCAGTCCCGCCTAAGACTAAAAATGGTGTGATAAGTAGAATCAACGCAACCATTTTCATCTCGAACCGCTCGATTTTTTTCCCTAAATATTCAGGCGTGCGCCCAACCATTAAGCCCGCTAAAAACACGGCTAATACAGCAAAAATCAACATGCCATATAAACCAGAACCAACCCCGCCGAAAACAATTTCCCCCAATTGCATTAAGAATAAGGTGACAAATCCCCCTAATGGCATGAATGAGTCATGCATCGAGTTGACCGCACCGCAAGAAGCGGCAGTCGTGATGCTGGCAAACAAAGCAGAGGCTTGAATACCGAAACGGGTTTCTTTTCCCTCCAGATTACCGCCCGCTTGCAACACACTCGCCGCTTGGTCAATGTTTAAACCCGCGAATAAAGGATTCGCACTTTGTTCAGCAGTCATCAATCCAAGGGCTAATGGGCTAAAAATTAAACACATCACGATTAAAATAACCCAGCCTTGCCGTCTCTCTTGCACCAACTGCCCAAAACTAAAACATAACGCTGTAGGGATTAAAAAAATCGCTAACATCTGCAACCAATTTGTTAAAGCTGTCGGATTTTCAAAAGGATGAGCAGAGTTCACATTAAAAAAACCACCGCCATTCGTTCCCAACATCTTAATAGCCTCTTGCGAAGCAACTGCGCCCATTGCCAGAACTTGGGTACTTTGCCCCATTGCCTCAGGGTCTAAAACATTAACCGTTTGATAAGCTAAAAAATTTTGAATCACGCCTTGTTGCATTAACAGCAAACTAAATCCAAACGATAACGGCAGTAATAAAAACAAGGTTAAGCGCGTGATATCCACCCAAAAATTGCCCAATTGCGCAGTACAATGCCCTGCTAATCCACGCATGAGCGCAAACGCCACGGCAATGCCTGTTGCCGCAGAGAGAAAATTTTGCACAGTCAAGCCGAGCATCTGCACAAAGTAGCTCATCGTGCTTTCACCCGCATACGCCTGCCAATTTGTATTTGTTGCAAAACTAACGGCTGTATTAAAAGCAGAATCGGGCGTTATCGCCCCAAATGCTTGCGGATTTAAAGGTAAATCGGCTTGTATGCGTTGCAAAACATACAACACCAATACCCCTAATATATTGAAAACTAAAACAGCTAAGGCATAAGTTTGCCAAGACATACTTTGAGATGTATTAATCCCTGCTATGCGGTATAAACCTTGTTCAAACCATTGCAAGGGCTTAAAAATAGGGTGAAATTGTCCATTTGCTAACGCTGTCAGCCAATGACTTAACAGCCATGCTAAAGGCAATAAACAGAGAAAATACAAGCCTAATAAAAAGATATTGGCGGAAAACATTTAAAAATCCTCCGCATTAAATAAAGCGATAAGTAAATAAATACCTAATCCAATTGCACAAACGGCACTGAGTAAATAAAGCCCACTCATACCCCACCCCCTAAGCGTTGGCAGAGATAAATCAATCCATGTGTACTTAAGTACAACATGCTGATTAAAAATAAAAAAATAATATCCATAACGCGCTCCATATCTTGCTTGGTTACATTGCAAGTACAGAAAAAGCGTAACAAGTGGGATATAAAAAGAGTGCTAAAAAAGCGGGGAGAGGTGTTAAAAAAGTATTAAAAATACCTGAGTTCGGCGAGTTTCTTTTAAAAAGACAACAGCTTGTCTGGTGAATTCCGATGAAAAACAAGAGAGTAATCTCTGCCAGTCCTCCAAACCGATTCGCGTGTTCCGACAGACCTGCTAGGTTTTCAAAACCTAGCAGGTCTCTGTTTTATTTTATAAAACTCGCCGAACTCAAGTTAAAAATGGAAGATGCCTAAATCAAATAAAAACGGATATATAGTAAACGTACCACAAAGTGATTTAAATTTAGGACTGGCAGTCCTAAATTTAACGCGAGTACGGCGAGATTCTTTTAAAAAGACAAGAGCTTGAGTGTTGTAGGGTGGAATAGCGTAGCGTATTCCACCTTGAAATTCTGCAAAAACTGAGCAAAAAAAGATTATAAATCGTAGGGTGGAATACGCTTTGCTATTCCACCCTACATTTTTTAGTTGAAAAATTCTAAAAGGTTTTCGCCACTCGCCGAACTCGCGTTATAAATAAAAAAACTGGCAGTCCTTCAAGGGCTACCAGTTCAATTTTAAAACAGCTCTTTTTCGCCAAACTCGGATTAATCACGTCGCAATGGATGCGTCAATAACGCCCCGCGCCCATTGGCTAAAATTTCCTCATCTGAAACCTTAATATGTTCCATTGCAACCGTATGATAACGACTAAAATAGTCTTTTAACTCTGTTTCAATAGAACGGTCATACTCAGGACGGATAACATGTGTACCCCCTTGTACTAACTTCACGACCTTGCCTTGTTTAACAACTAACTCACCATTTTTAAAGACAAAATCAGGCTTTTCGAACATCTTTTCTTTATCAACCTGTTCCGTATAAACCGTAATATCCGCTATAGCTCCCGCTCCCACATGTCCACGGTTATGTAAACCTAAGACTTTAGCCGCGCCCGCACGGGTCATAATAGCAATCTCATACAAACTATATTCACGGGTGATACTGCCTAAGGTACTCATTGCTGCAGCCGTTGGATTAATCGTGGCTAACATATCATTGCGAAAACTTTTATCCATCAATAGCTTAATTAAATGCGGGTAACTGGTAAACGGTGCGCCGTTTGGATGGTCAGTGGTTAAAAAAATGCGCCAAGGGTCATCGACTAATAAAAAGGTTTCCAACCCAATAGCCCACTGCAACGCATTCACAAAATTCTTATCCCGATAACGGAATGGCACAACCCCACAGCCCGCATCACATTCAATATCCATCACTACCCACTTTTTCGGATGCGCATGATGATGATTATGATACTGCATCATCGTATCACCTGATGCAGTGACCGTTTGCCCAAACATAATCTGCCCAACATCCGCCGTGATGTTATGATGCTGATTAATCGCCTCTGCAATCCGCGCCGCACCCGAAGAAAAACGATGGTCGCCCTCAGTCCCATAACTATGGAATTGAATATGCGTCAAATGAATCGGTAAGCCTTCCATTCCGCGTATCGTATCCAGCGTGGTCTCCACATTACCAGGCACGCCCAAATTACTACCATGCACATGCAATGGATGCGGAACGCCCAACTGTTGCACCGCTGTTGCCAAACTATGCAACACTTGACGCGGCGTAACAGGATAATAACAATTCTGCTCATCCAGCTCTAAACGACGCTGATTAAACTTAAAGGCACTAATCCCGCCCGCATTCACCACCTTAATACCAATACACTGGCTCGCCTCTAAAATCCACGCCACATAATCATTAATCTTACGCTGGTCAGCCCCACGAGAAAGTAAACGCAAGAAATAATCATCATTACCCAACATCGCATAACCGCCCTTATCAATCATCGGCGTATCCAACATTTCTAAATGCGCTTGGCGAGCATTAACGGGCAATAATGCAGGTTCAAAAACAGCGGTATAACCCATTTCCGCATAACTAATACCTGTCTGGCGTGTCGTCGGTGCAAGCATCTGATGCCACTCACCTTCCAACTGAAAACTTTCCTTTAAATAATCACGCGACTCAGGCAAAAGTTGGCGGGCAATATTCACTTTTCCCCCGCCAATATGACTATGAATATCAATAGCCCCAGCCATCACAACCTTATGTTGCATATCATAATGCTGGTCAATTTTTACATCAGTGGCAGGTTTAGCAATAATGCGCCCATCCTGAATATAAATATCTTCAACAACCCCATTTTTTTGATGGACAGGGTCATACACTTTACAATTGCTAAGTTTTGTAAGCATCGTTATTTTTATCGCCTTTGGTGGGTAAAATAGACAAGAGATAGCATGGTTTAAAACATCCCAAACCCACTACCATTATTTTTATATTCGATGACTAATAGTATTGTCTTTTTTATGACACGCAAGCGAAAAATTAATTTTTCTTATTCATGCTTTATTGATAAAGACTTACATCATACTGAATATAGCGACTTTATAATTAAGGAGAAAATATGAGTAACGACACAGTTTTAGCCCTTATGCGAGAAAAATTAGAAGCCTTAGAACGTGCCACTGTTTTAGAAAACGACCCCGCCCGTTTATTCAGCTTAAAACACCAAATTCAAGAACTAAAAGCCCAAATTGCAACAAGACAATCTCCCAATAACACAACGACTACAACAGGCGATAACCGCTCAATCAATGCGCAAAATTCACAGATTGGCATTGCAGTGACAGGCGATAACGTAACCGTGAATTATCATAGTCCATCAGAAAAGAATACAAATTCACCCGCTTCAAGCAATTTATCAACGGCTAAAAACCCAACAACTTTACGTAAAACACTTTATGACGTACTTCAACAATATTTCTCAGTAGAAGAAGTACAGAAAATTAAATTTTCCCTTGCTATCAACTTAGATAAACATTACGACTCAACAACAATGCTCATCATGGCATTAATTGAATATTGCGAACGTCATCAAAAAATTGATGCGTTAATTTATGAAATTGTGCAGGAAAGACCCGATTTAAGAGGACAATTTTCGGTAGAGCTAAAGAAGCAGTGATATTAAAATAGTGAAACTGAAGAAATATAAAGAGCTCCTAAAATGCTAACTTGCCCTAGCTGTAAAGCAACACACATCGTAAAATATGGAAAAACCCGCGCAGGAACACAAAACTACATTAGAATGTGATGAGATGTGGTCATTGGTTGGGCAGCGTCACCAGAAAGTGTGGATATGGTTAGCATTGGATAGAGACTCACGGGCAGTTATTGGAATTGTCTTTGGAAAGCGAGATGCATAGGGAGCGCAAGCACTCTGGGACTCACTCCCAACGGTGTATAGACAATGTGCTGTCTGTTACACCGATTTCTGGGAAGCCTATCAGAAAGTTCTTCCGAGTGAACGGCATAAAGCGGTAGGGTAAGGAGACAGGACTGACCAATCATATTGAGCGATTTTTAAGAGACCTACTGATTGATAAAGCTATTATTGAAAATATCAAAGAGACAACGGAAGGGAATAATTTAGAGCTAATTCAAGATAAATTTGTTGTGATTAAATCTGATGTATTTGAGAATTGTGAAATTTTTTGGTTTAAAGGGAGTAAACATGAATGTAAAAGAGTCGATTTTATTTTTATTGAAATGAAATCTAAAAAGGCTGAGCATATTAAGGAAAAATTTAAGGCTACACATCGTAGTAATAACGGATTATCTAACCAACATAATACCCCTGAAAAAGTATTAAGAATTAAAAATGCTAACTTGATTTCGTATCCATACTTATTGTATGGAACGGGCAATAATTCTACTTAATGTAGTCGAGAATAGCATTTACTATTTAAATTTATTAAATTTTAACCTTTTATTAGAAAGTTAGTTTCTCTTACTTTTATATTTGTTTTATTGACAAATCATATCCTTCTTCTTTCTCTATCTATCCTCATTATCATGTCTGACTATCCTGTCGTGGTTTGTGCCGAGCACTTAAGCAAGGTGTATGGGCAACAGGCTGTTGTTGATGCCATTTGTTTTAATGTTTATCAAGGGGAATGCTGTGGCATTTTGGGGCCTAATGGGGCGGGCAAAACGACTACTTTACGCATGTTAATTGGTAGCACACCGCCAACCAGTGGGAAATTAACGGTTTTAGGCGCGAGTATTCCGCAACAGGCGCGGGAAATGCGGGCGCGAATTGGCGTTGTTCCGCAACAAGATAATCTCGACCCTGATTTTAGTGTTACGCGCAATTTAGCAATTTATGGGAGTTATTTCGGTTTGAGTGAGGCAACGCTACAAGCCAGAATTCCCGATATTTTAGAGTTTGCATCATTGCAACATAAAGGTGACGCGCTGATTAATGCACTGTCTGGCGGGATGCAACGGCGTTTGTCGTTAGCTCGCGCGTTAATTAATCAGCCTGAATTGTTGGTGTTAGATGAGCCAACAACAGGGTTAGACCCGCAAGCACGGCAGTTAATTTGGCAACGGTTGCGCCGTTTAAAAACAGAAGGTTATACGCTAATTTTAACCACGCATTATATGGAAGAGGCGGAACGGTTGTGTGACCGTTTGATTATTATGGATAACGGTAAAATTCTCGATCAAGGGTCGCCGCGTGATTTAATTGAGCGGTATATTGAGCCTCAGGTGATTGAGGTGCACGGTTTAGAGGTTCAAGCGTGGCATGAGCAGGTTGGTAAAACTGTTGCCTTACGGAATGAAAAAGTCGGGGATACGTGGTTTTATTATGGTAAAGGTGAGGCGATTATGCAGTTATTACAGGCATTAGAGCATCAAACGGCTTTGCGTTATTTACACCGTCCCGCGAGTTTAGAAGATGTATTTTTAAAATTAACAGGTCGGGAATTGCGTGATGATTAGAACGTTATTGTTATTAGTCTCTAGTTTGTGGCAAGGACGCTGGCAGGCGATTTGGTGGCGACATGTTCGTGTCTGGTTAAAATTATTTTTTCCTGCTTTGCTCGCTAATTTTGGTGAACCTGTCTTTTATTTAGTTGCCTTAGGTTATGGACTGGGGCATTTTGTCGGCAATATTGGTGAGTTACCGTATATCGTTTTTTTAGCATCAGGCATGATTTGCAGTAGTGGTATGCAAACGGCAACATTTGAGGGGTTGTATTCTGCTTATACGCGCATGGCGGTACAGCGCACATGGGAGGGAATGTTAGCAACACCGTTGGATATTGAGGATATTATTTTAGGTGAAGCGTTTTGGGCCGCGACAAAGGGCTTATTAGGTGTGAGTTCTATTTTATTAGTCGCAACCGCGCTTGGCATGGTGAGCAGTTGGCAAGCCTTATGGATTTTACCGCTGATGCTGTTGGTGGGGGTATGTTTTGGCGCGATGGCGTTAATTATTACAACGTTAGCAAATAGTTATGATTTTTTCTTTTTTTATGTCACTTTATTGCTTACACCGATGACGTTATTAAGTGGTATTTTCTTTCCGTTTGAGAGTATTCCCGCATTGATACAAATGGGGGTTTATTGTTTTCCTTTGGTGCATGTTGTGGAATTAGTACGCCCATTGATGACGGGTCAAGCGGTTTCTAATGTGTTGCTACATCTGAGTGTGGTTTTAGTTTATGGCATTAGTGCATTGTGGATAGCAAGTTATTTACTGCGGAAACGCTTATACAGTTAATAATATTTAATTCATGGGAATTTAACTAGATTTGTGGTGTTATCAGTCGTTATAGGAAAAATACCCACAATTCAAGTTATGAAATCCATAGATAGCCATTGAAAAGCCTACTTTGCATAATTATTGATGTGAGATGACTCTCTGATTTTTCGGGTTTTTACACTTATGTCTCGTACTGCTTTCCTGCTGTTTTTCAGTTATTTTGCGGTTGTACCTGCTTATGCTATCAATTTGCCTGATATTGGCGCATCTACGGATACTGCCTTGTCTCCCGCGCAAGAACAACGCTTAGGAGATACCGCAATGCGTCAATTACGACGCGAATTAGAAATTCTTGACGATGCAGAGGTTAATAGTTATATCAATAGCTTGGGTAATAATTTAGCGTCGGTCAGTGATATGCCTGAGCAACGGTTTAATTTTTTTATCGTTAAATCGCCCCAAATCAACGCATTTGCCATTCCAGGGGGATATATTGGTGTTAACAGTGGCTTAATTCTGCATACACAAGATGAGGGGGAATTAGCTTCGGTCATTGGTCATGAAATTGCGCATGTGACTCAACGACATATTGCCCGCAGTTTAGAATCTGCTAGTGCGTTTTCTTTGCCTGCGATGGCGGCGATGATAGCGGGCATGGTGGTTGCTGCAAAAAATCCTGAAGTGGGACAGGCGGCTGTAGCAAGCATTGCTGCAAGCAATATTCAACGTCAAATTGATTTTACCCGCTTGCATGAGCAGGAAGCTGACCGTGTGGGGATGCAAATTTTATTTGCCGCAGGGTTTGACCCACGCAGTATGCCCGCTTTTTTTGAGCAATTACAAAATAATAGCCGTTATGCTGGCAGAGATGCCCCCGAGTTTTTAAGAACTCACCCCGTTACAACGTCTCGTGTTGCTGAATCGCGCGACCGTGCCGACCAATATCCTAAACACACCACACATGAAAATGCTTTGTATTATCTGATGCGTGCTCGCTTATTAGTGCTTACGGATAATAATTTGCGGGATTTAATCAAAACTTTGCAAACTAATCTTGCCGAAGGGCGTTTCCGTGATGCGCGGGCAGTGCATTATGCGCTTGCACTCAGTTTATTAAAAAATGAACAAACTGAAGGGGTAAAAAATCATATTGATTGGTTAATAAAACATGATGCTGACCGTGTCACTTATCGTTTATTACAAGCTGACCTTGCACAATTGGAGAATAAACCCAGTCAAGTGTTACAAATTTATGAGCAGGCTTTAGCTATTTATCCTGCTGACCAATTATTGAGTATGCGTTATGCGGAAACCCTGTTGCGACAGGGACAGGCAGAACAAGCGAAAGCGTTATTGTTAAATATCAGTACGTTAAAAACGCCAACTTATTACCGTTTACTGGCACAAGCCTATCAAGAAACGGGTTTTCCTGCTGAATCAGGACTTGCATTAACAGAAAATCTCTATTTACAAGGGAAAACCGCGTTAGCCTTAGCACAACTTAAGCAATTAAGTCGCTTGCCTAATCTTTCTCCGTATTTAAATGCCCGTATTACTGAACGTTACAGTGATTTAGAAATTGAATTGCGTGAAGAGAAAGATGCAGAAAAAGAGATGCGCTAATTTTTATTTATCATAGGGTTATTTGAGTTAATAAGGTTTAGTTCTCTGTGCATTTCAAAATAACCACGCTAACGATTTTTTATAGTATGATGTAAATTTAATATCGTTAGGACGCGCTATATGCTGGGGTGACTCAATGGATAAGAATTATTATGAAATACTTGGTATTAACCCTAATACTGAGCAGTCTCTCATAAAAGCAGCAGCACAAGCAAAAGCAAATGCAATTAACGAGGCTTTTCGCCAATTAAGCGATACAGAACGACAACAAGCGCAATCTAAGATTCAAATGCAAGTTAATGAGATTAATGAAGCGTTTCGAGTGCTTAATGATGTTGAACAACGGAAAATGTATGATGCGCAACGTGTGAATCAGCAACAAGCCTCATCACGTGCAACCCCTAAACGTCAATTGCCCGTTGTGGATGCTGGTGCAATTACTGCACAGTCTTCTAATAAAGAAGGGAATAGTTTTGGTCGTTTATTGGAGCGTATGACGATTACGCCACCAACGTTGAAAGATATTATTATTTTTGTGCTGGCATTATTATTTTTTTTATATATGTTAAGTGGTTTATTTGTAGAACCTCAAGGGCCCAGTGAGCCTAGTAAATTGAGCTTAGGTGCAATGCAGAAAAAAGTCCCGTAATGTGCGGATTTTCGTAATTGCTGAATTTTCTTTTCTACTTGTAAGGAAACATTGTTGTTATGCAAAACGCACGTTTAATTATGTACCATAAGCAATCAACCAGTGCAAAAACATTGTTTTTAAACATAAATGGTACAGTATGTGCTTTTGAAGGATTACCACCATTAGCACAATTAATTGAAAATACGAAAGATATTCCGCAAGTATTAGTTCATCCCGCACAATTGATTGTAGAAGCAGAAAAGCAGCTGGGTATGTCTGCGGGTAGTTTAGTCATCGATACTGAGTTTCAAGCCTATGTTGATGTTCCTAGTGCGCCTTTGAGTATTTTTCTTGCCCGTTTTACCGCTACAGATCCACCCCGCGCCGCTGTTGAACCTTATCATGCGAAGTTTATCAGTATTATGGAAGCGCGTGGCTTACCACCGACGGAATTAGAATTATTAAGAAAAGCTTATTCAGCGATTATGGAAGGTTAGCCTTTAGCGTTGTTGGGTCGTTATTGAGATAAAACCCCATTAGTTTTTAAATTAATGGGGTTTTATTTTTTAGAATGCGTTTGCGTTAATGTTTAAAACTCGATAATAAAGGGTTGTAGGTCATACACTAAAACTGATTTTCCTGTTGTAGGTTCAATGACATAATAGCCTGCATAAATCGCCAGTGAACCATCGCTAAACGCACTTAATGAACCTTGCCAGACAGGAAGCGTTAGCGTTGGACTTAAGGTAATTGATTGTAAAGATTGTAGGCTAGTTAAGGCTTTATCCCACACTTGCCAACCTTCTGGGGTTAAATTAAAAAAATCGACTAAATAGCCTGATTGCATATAGACACCAACAATGATTAATCCAACTTCTTGCCCAATATCTTGATTGTCAGGGGTTAAAGTCAGTTGAATTGTGCCTGTTTGGGGGTCAGTTCCATTAACCCATTGCCCTTGAACTTTTAAATCCTGTTGATTAATCACCTGAATTGTAAAGTCTTGGGTGATTGCGACACCATTACCTGTTTCCGCACTGACAGTGAGGTGATGTTCTGTTGCTTGTTCATAATCAATCAGTTGTGTATTAGATACGATTAATAAATCTTGGATGATTTGAAAACGTCCTTGTGCATCGTCGATAAGCTGATATTGATAATCATCTGTTTTTTGTTGATTTATTATTAACCGTCCGATAATCGTACCGTTTAAACTATTTTCCATCACGCTATCGCGGGTTAATTGCAGGGTTAAAGGCAAGTTATTGTTTTCTACCACTTGCAAATTGAACTGACTATCAATGGTCGCGCCCGCAATATCAATTGCGCGAATATTGACATGATAGTCATGATTATCATTTGCTTGCAGTAGAGAGCCATTTGCAACTTGTAATTGATTCCCCACCAGCATAAAACGCCCGTCGTCATTGTCTAACAACGCATAGCGGAATTGTTCTTGTTTATCCGCATCGGTCGCGCTGACAGTGCCAATCGTTGTGCCACGTGTACTGTATTCACCGATTTGAATATTGCTTAATGCTAAGGCTGTCGGCGCATTATTTGTATTGACTGTTAAGTGTACAATTTCATTTTTAATTAAGGTATTACCGAAGCGATAGCCTAATGTCACATGAAATTCACCTGTTAAAAAGTTTAAATGTCCTTTAAATAAGGTAATCGGGATTTCTTTCCCCAGCACAATATGTGATTGCAAGGTTAAGGGAATACTTAACGTATAGCGTTGGTCAGAAGATATCCAGTCATAAGTCACCATAATATCAGCAGATACACCGATATGTTGACTCGCAGGTTTAATGAGACCCGTCACTGTAATATGTTCAGGTGCGTCAATCGTGACCGTATCGCCTGATACGCCTAAATCCGTTTGAATCAACCCTGTAATTTCCGCGCCTGAAACGGTTAATAAAAACTGTTTTGTCAGTGACAACCCTTTATTATCAATGCTGGTGACGCTGATGGTATAACTACTATCAATGATTTCAAATATTTGATTCGTAATAAGCTGATTACCTAATAACGAAAAACGTCCATTGCTATCATTGGCTAATAAATACGTATGAGTATCGCCCGCATTAGGGTCCGTCGAGCTAAATGTCCCAACAACTGTACCGATAGCATCCTGTTTAAATAAGACGGTATTTGAAAGAAAAATATCTGTTGGGGGGAGATTTTCATCGATAGGTGTTGGATCGACAGGGATTGGATTCGTACCGATGCAGACGAGGAAATAAGCCAGCGTTGGCTGACTGGGGTCATTACTGCTTAACGACAAGGTTGCTGTGCTTGTGCCTGCCATGCTAGGTAAGCAACGAACAAGAATCGGGGCAGGGCTTCCGCCATCTGCAATCGTAAAACTGCCCGTTCCTGTGAGCAAACTAAAATCGCTACTACCTGTTAACGGCGCGACGGTTACAGTTAAAGCGGCGTTGCCTGTTTCTAAGACGGTAATGGTATTTGTGCTAGGCGTTCCTACTTCACTGATAAATGTCAATGTACTATTCGGTATCGGAATAGAACTAAAGCCTGCTTGTGGTGCGCTTGTGCCTATACAATTAATCGTATAGTCAACGGTGGGCAACAGCGGGTCATTCGTTTGTAAAACCAGCGTCGCACTTTCAGTGCCAATGATGCTTGGTGTACAACGGACAATAACCGTTTGCGGACTTCCCCCGTCAGGGATAACAAAACTACTTGCACTGATTAATGTAAAATCAGCGGGCTGGCTACTGGTTAATGACGCGATGACTACATTTAAATCAACACTACCAACTTCTGAAATAGTTATCGATGCCAATGTTGCTGAACCGACAACACCACTCACATTAATACTTGCATTAGGCAGTGGATTAGACGCAAAGCCCGCTTGTGCTGCGGCTGTACCAGTACATTGAATCGTATAAACCGCCGTGGGGTGTGCAGGGTCATTAGTGCGTAAGGTCAACGTCGCGCTTTCAGTACCGACAGCACTCGGCGTACAAGAAACCACCATACTTTGCGGACTCCCCCCGTCAGGAATCACAAAACTGCTCGAACTGATTAAAGTAAAATCAGCAGGTTTAGTACTACTCAACGGGTCAGCAGTCACATTTAAATCACTATTACCCGTTTCAGAAATATCAACCGTTGCAATTACAGACGACCCCACCACACTACTGAGGTTAATCGTAGAACCTGCAACAGGATTGGACGCAAAACCCGCAACACTAGCAACAACCCCATCACAATCTAAGGGATAAGTAACCGAAAGAAAATTTGCATCATCACTGAGAATAGTTAAACCCGCTGTACGTGCGCCTGTCGCTGTTGGTGTACAAACCACATCAATCTCTAAACTCTCCCCCCCTAATAAAACCTTATTGCCTACAAAAGACGTGCTAAAATCACCCGCATTTGCCCCAACAGGACTTTGCACCGTTAAACTTAATGGTACGTTCCCATCTGCAACAATCTGTAACCGCACAGGCGAGCTACCGACCCCCACAGGACTACTAAACGTTAACGGTGTCGCAGGTAAGGGCAGACTGGTATAAATGGGTTTACTTTCTTCAATAGTCAGTGAATATTCAGAAGTTTCTACGGTACTCAAATTGGTGGCAGTTGCTGAAATATAAGAATGTCCCATGACAGGCGTATAAGGAAAGGTAAAATTTGCGACATTCCCCGACGTTGTCACCGTCATAGACCCTAAAAAACGAGTCCCTCCCCCATACCCTGAAGAATGCACATTAGGAGCAGGGTTGGCGAAAAACTCCAATCTAAAACTAGTTGCATCCGTACTATTCAACTGCCCAACAACTTTATTGTTATACGCATAATCAAGTACAGGATAGTTTTGTAACCCATTTGCCCCTGTATCACTATCCCCCACATCATTAACTGTTACCCCATCATCATTTAAATCAATATTCACAGACCCATTGGCATAAATAGAATTTTCCTGTAACTCATTATTACTAGATGTTCCTATCATTGCGATGCCTGCCAATCCATTAGAAGCAATCAAATTACTCTCAATCAAATTTAACGAAGAATCATCCAGCAAAATCCCATACCCTGCATTCGGACGAAATGGCAAACCATGCCCATCAGCCCCAATATAACAATTAGAAATAACATTCCCTGAGCCTGACGATAAAACAATCCCATTCTGCTGAAAGTTTTCTATAATTAACGCCTTAATCGTAGAAGCCCCCGCAGAAATGACTAAACCATTCGCCGTCAACCCCGCATTAATCCCGTCTAAACGCACAACAGGCACACCTTCCGTTATAAAATCAGGCTCACTAGTTCCATCAATAAAAACAAAATCCGTAATTTCAGGTAAAGGAGATAACAAACTAATTACATGCGGTAACGTTCCCCCTAAAATATTAAAACTAACCGTATCAATACCAGCATTTGCATTCGCATCAATAATCGCTTGTCGCAACGAACCTGTGCCACTATCAGCGGTATTTGTTACTAAAAAAGTCGTTGCCTGAGCAAGGTTTACCATACCAAGACTTAACAACACAACGCACACCCATCGATAAATAAAAAACCGATTAAAAAATGGAATTATTGGAATAATCATTTGCTTGCCCCTTACCCTACACGCCAAGAATTTGAGTCTAAGTATAGAAAAGCCCTTACTAAAAAAGTATGGCTTTTATTACCTATAAACGCCCCTATTTTATGCAAAGATTGTGAAATTTTTGATAAATTATCATTTTGATAAACAAGCAGAAATCTAAAGAATCAGAAAAAATATTAATTTTCCACCGTATCCTTTATAGTAACCGTACCATAAAGTGATTTAAATCTAGGACTGGCAGTCCTGTGAGGACTGCCAGTCCTTCGCATCGTTTTATAGTGCGTTTACTAATATATACTCACTACTTTTTGACCAAAGGAAAACGCTACATGAGCGCAACAATTATTGAACAAGCCACCCCCCGCTTACAACGTTCAGAACTCGCCGTTCCCGGCTCAAATCCCGCCTTCTTTGAAAAAGCCGCCCAATCAGATGTCGACTGCATCTTCTTAGACCTAGAAGACTCGATTGCCCCCGACGAAAAAGAAAAAGCCCGTAGCAACGTCGTTGCAGCCCTTAACGACATTGACTGGGGCACAAAAACCATGCTCGTGCGGATTAACGGCTTAGACACCCACTACATGTATAAAGACGTGATTGACGTAGTAGAAAACTGCCCGCGTTTAGACATGTTACTGATTCCAAAAGTGGGCGTTCCCGCCGATTTATACGCGCTAGACATGCTAGTCACACAAATCGAAATTGCCAAAAAACGCACTAAACGCTTAGGCTTTGAAATCCTGATTGAAACCGCATTAGGCATGGCAAATGTTGAAGCCATTGCCCAAGCCAGCAAACGCCTAGAAGCCATGAGCTTTGGTGTTGCCGACTATGCCGCCTCAACCCGCGCACGGACAACCGTTATCGGTGGTGCGCACCCCGAATATGGCGTATTAACCGATAAAAACAGCGAAGGTGGTCGTGATTTTCATTGGAATGACATGTGGCACTACGCACAAGCCCGCATGGTTGTTGCCTGTCGCGCCTATGGCTTACGCCCTATCGATGGTCCTTTCGGCGATTTCAGCGACCCCGATGGCTACACCGCCGCCGCTAAACGCGCCGCCATTCTCGGCTACGAAGGTAAATGGGCGATTCATCCCTCACAAGTTGCTTTAGCCAATGCCGTTTTCAGTCCTTCAGAAGCAGAAGTGACGAAAGCAAAACGGATTTTAGAAGCGATGGCACAAGCACAAAAAGAAGGAAAAGGTGCGGTTAGCTTAGATGGTCGTTTAATCGACGTTGCCAGTATCAAAATGGCAGAAAATTTAATTCAGAAAGCAAAGAGTATTGGAATGTAAGCAGTTTTTATAAGGCAAAAATAAGAACTAACAATTTTAAAAAGATTGTTAGTTCTACACGAATTATCAAGGAATAAATCTATGTCACTGTTACCCCCTTTTAAAATTAACATGTTGCAATTGCAAAACTTTAGAGGGATTAAATCATTAAACATTGAATTTAATGAACAGGTAACTATCTTTGCAGGCAAAAATGGTGCAGGTAAATCTAGCATATTAGATGCACTTGCTATGTCTTTATCATGGATAATTGCCCGTGTTCGCCACGCGGGAACATCTGGACGTTTGATTCAAGAAAATGACATTTATAATACAGAAGCATACGCACTGATTAAAGTAGAAGGAAAAACAGATTTACCAATCGTATGGCAATTGTTCAAGGGAAAAAAAGGTAAACCAAAATCAATAGAAAGCTCTGTATTACACGATGTTTCTAATTACGCAAAAAACCTACAAGTACAATTAACTGAGCACAATATCCTACCATTATTTGTCTATTATCCTGTCAATAGAGCAGTTTTAGATATTCCACTTAGAATTAGAAAAAAACATAAGTTTGAAATCTTAGAAGCCTATGAAGTTGCTTTAACCAGTGCGGCAGATTTTCGTCAATTTTTTGAATGGTTTCGCAATCGTGAAGATTTAGAAAATGAGGAAAAAGCTTTCTATCAACAAAAGCTTAATAAAGATGATGTTCAGTTAAGCGCAGTTAGAAAAGCATTAGAAATATTTTTGTCTGAATTAACGCAATTTAGAGTTCGTCGCAATCCACTCTGTTTAACCGCAATCAAACAAGGGATTGAAATTCAAGTTAATCAACTGTCTGATGGTGAGAAATGCTTAATTGCATTAATTGGCGATTTGGCACGTCGTTTAGCCATAGCTAATCCATCTTTATTAAATCCTTTAGAAGGGGCTGGCATCGTTTTAATTGATGAACTTGAATTGCATTTGCATCCTGCATGGCAACGCCAAATTATTCGCCAATTAACTCAGACCTTTCCAAACTGTCAGTTTGTATTAACCACTCATTCCCCACAAATTTTGGGAGAAGTAGAAGGTAAAAATATTCGCTTATTACATCGTGATAACGACACTAAAGAGATTGTTTGTTATACCCCAAAACAGGCTTTAGGCTTAGACTCGGCAGAAGTTACTAGCGAATTAATGCAGGCTGAAAAACGGGATATAGAAACCACAAACGCCTTAAAAACTATTTTTGATTTAATTGATAAAGAAGATTTTAGTCAGGCAAAGGTAGCAATTGATAACTTAAAACACCGTCTCAATGGGGATATTCCCGACATTGTACAGGCGGAGGCTTTAATCACGATGTTAGCAATGGATAACGAACATCATGATTAAAATTGTCAAACATATTGAGCCTAATTCGTTGATACAACATAGATGTCAAGACAATGCAACGTATAACGATTTATCAAAGGAAGCAAAAGATGAACTACGTCATCAATTGCTCATAGAGCAGGGGTATTTATGCGCCTACTGTATGCAACGAATTGAAAAAGAGAACTCGAAAATTGAGCATTGGCATTGTCAAAGTCGTTATCCTAAAGAACAATTAGATTATAAAAATATGCTCGCTGTTTGTCAGGGAAACGAAGGACAAGATGAAAAACAACAACATTGTGATACAAAAAAAGGAAACACTGATATTACCTGTCATCCTGCTGACTCAGCATCTCAATATTTGCTGGAAACCCTAAAATATTTAGGTGATGGACGAATTCAATCAACAGAATCTGAATTAAATAAACAAATAGAAACAATTTTAAATTTAAATATTAGTCGTTTGATGGATAATCGTAAAAATATTGTGATTGCAGTTAAAAAAGTGCTGAATAGCAAAAAAGGCTCACGCACACAATCAGAAATTCAACAATATTTAAATCGTTGGAAATCAAGAGATGTTGGCGGAAAATACCAAGCATATTGTGGTGTTGCTATTGACTATTTAGAAAAGAAATTAAAGCGTTTTTAGTGATAAATGCGCGATTAAACCCCGCTAAAAAGACCTATTCACCCGCGTCTTTTTAGCGGTTTAGTAATATTCAATAAAATTCCCTTCATGCCCCTCTAAAACATCCGCAAACTAATATCCTTAAAAAGTTCGTCGACTTCTTCTTGGTTACTCATTTCCATCGCTTTTTCTACCCGTTCACGAGTGAGATGAGGTGCGAATAGTTGCATAAAGTCATACATATAACTTCTTAAAAAAGTACCACGGCGACAGCCTAAGCGGGTTGTACTGGGTTCAAATAAATGGCTTGCGTCAATCATGCGTAAGTCTTCATCTAAATCAGGGTCAAACGCCATATGCGCGACAATGCCAACGCCTAAGCCTAAACGGACATAAGTTTTTATTACGTCAGCATCTGAGGCAGTGAATACGACTTGGGGTTCTAATCCTGCGGCGGTAAAAGCGTGGTCTAGTTGTGAACGTCCTGTAAATCCAAAGGTATAAGTGACTAAGGGATATTGCGCAATATCAGCTAAACTGGGTTTATCGATTTTTGCCAGTGGGTGCTCTGGTGGAACAAGTATGCCTCGATTCCAGCGGTAACAAGGCATCATGACTAGATTATCAAATAATTCTAGGGCTTCTGTTGCAATGGCGAAGTCGACTGTACCTTCTGCGGCGAGTTGGGAAATTTGTACGGGTGTCCCTTGGTGCATGTGTAGCACAACTTTGGGATATTTTTTTATAAATTGTTTAATGATGGGCGGTAACGCATAGCGGGCTTGGGTGTGGGTTGTACCAATGGAAAGCGTTCCACTTTGGTTGTCGCTAAATTCATGGGAAATTCTTTTTATATTATTAACTTGTCTTAGAATATCTTGGGCAACGTGAATAATCGCTTGTCCTGCGGGGGTGATATGGGTGAGTTGTTTACCACTTTTACGCGCAAAGATTTGTACGCCAAGCTCTTCTTCTAGTAGCTTAATTTGTTTGCTGACTCCCGGTTGTGAGGTATATAGACCTTCCGCCGTTGCAGAAACATTCAGCCCGCGTTGTGCAACTTCACAAATGTAGCGGAGTTGTTGTAATTTCATTCTACACCTATTCCTTTTTGATATAAGTTAGCTGTCAACTATTCATTTAAAGAATAAGGTGATTTCGCTATAGTGTAAAGCATGGATGTGAAATTCTATCGTTCCATTGATGTTGTTCTGTGTGTTTTTAATGTTCTGCAACGTTATTTTTTATTTTACAAACAGTATCTTATTATGACTCGTCAACTAACCCATTTAGAAGTTTTGGAGAGCGAATCGATTCACATCATCCGCGAGGTGGTCGCTGAATTTCGTAATCCTGTTATGTTGTATTCCATTGGTAAAGATTCCAGTGTGATGTTACGCCTTGCGCAAAAAGCGTTTTACCCTGCGCCTATTCCTTTCCCTTTAATGCACATTGATACGGGTTATAAGTTTAAGGAAATGATTACGTTCCGCGATGAATATACGCGGTCTATTGGGGCGCGTTTGATTGTTCATCGTAATGAAAAAGCCATTGCTGAAGGGGCACATCCGCAAAAATTAGGGGTGGCACGTTGTTGTGGGGCATTAAAAACAGCAGCGTTGTTGGAGGGGTTAGAGAAACATGGGTTTGATGCCGCTTTTGGCGGGGCGCGACGTGATGAGGAGCGTTCACGGGCAAAAGAGCGTATTTTCTCGTTCCGTGATGAGTTTGGTCAGTGGGAACCTCGCAATCAACGCCCTGAGTTGTGGCATTTGTATAATGGGCGGATTCATGAGGGGGAATCTGTGCGGGTTTTTCCCTTATCGAATTGGACTGAGATGGATGTATGGGAGTATATCCTGCAAGAGGATATTCCGATTGTGCCTTTGTATTTCGCAAAAGAGCGGAAGATGGTGCAGCGGGGGACGGTGTTGATTCCTGCGGATGATGTGATTTTAGGGGAAAATGAGAAAGTTGAGGATGTGTTATGTCGTTTCCGTACATTAGGGTGTGCGCCATGTACGGGCGCGGTGCGTTCTTCGGCGGTGACGTTGGAGGAGATTGTTGAAGAATCTGCGGTTGCAACACGGAGCGAGCGGGAAACACGGATTATTGATCATGGTAATTCTTCAATGGAAGATAAGAAACGGGAAGGGTATTTTTAAATGAACGCATCAACAAGTCTCGTTTTAAATACGCATAGTGGTTTATTACGCTTTGCAACGTCGGGTAGTGTGGATGATGGTAAGTCGACGTTAATTGGTCGCCTGTTGGTTGATACAAAAGGGATTTATGAAGACCAGTTGCAGGCGGCGCAGAATTATCATGAGCGTAAGGGCGGTTCTGGGGTCGATTTAGCGTTATTAACCGATGGTTTGCAAGCCGAGCGTGACCAAGGGATTACGATTGATGTGGCTTATCGGTATTTTGCGACACCGCGCCGTAAATTTATTATTGCAGATACACCCGGTCATGAGCAGTACACGCGGAATATGGTGACAGGGGCGAGTACGGCGGATTTAGCAATTGTGTTAATTGATGCGCGTAAGGGCATATTGCCTCAATCTCGTCGTCATGCGTGTATTTCGCATTTATTGGAAATTCCGCATTTAATTGTTGCTATTAATAAGATGGATTTGGTGGATTATTCGGAATCGGTTTATCAGAATATCGTCGCGGATTTTCGTCTATTTGCAGAGAAATTAGGCTTGCATGATGTGCATTACATTCCGATTTCTGCGTTAAATGGGGATATGGTGGTTACTCGTGGCGATAATATGCCTTGGTATCAAGGCGAAACCTTGTTAGGGACGTTAGAAACGGTGTCTATTGCCCGTGATTTAACCGCGCATCCGTTCCGTTTTCCTGTACAAGTGGTTAATCGTCCACAGGGTGAGGAATTGCATGATTTCCGTGGCTATATGGGACGTGTAGAAACAGGGGTGATTCATGTTGGGGATGCGGTCACGGTGTTGCCGAGTGGGATGACGAGCCATGTTAAGGCGATTTATACGCCACAGGGGGAAACTGATGAGGCTTTCGCGCCGCAATCGGTGACGCTGACGTTAACGGATGAACGTGATATTTCTCGCGGGGATTTATTAGTTAAAACAGGTGATACACCACGCATCGAAAAGCAGTTTGAAGCAAAAATTTGTTGGTTAGATGGGACTGCTTTGGATTTTAGTAAAAAGTATTGGTTAAAGCACACAACGCAAACTGTACGCGCCGTTGTTAGCCAGTTGTATTACACCTTAGATATTCATTCTTTAGAACAAAAGAGTGATGTTGGGCATAACTTGCAAATGAATGAAATCGGCTTAGTGGCGATTAAGGTGTTAAAGCCGTTAGTAATTGATGCTTATACGGAAAATCGTGGCACAGGGAGTTTTATTCTGATTGATAGCGATACAAATAATACCGTTGCTGCGGGTATGATTGTGTAATATCTAAGGTGTTAATATCCCCCATAGCGTGTCAGTATGCCGTTATGGGGGAGTGCTTGAGCGTTAGAAACTGACTTCTAGCCCTAATAGATAAGTGCGACCCCGATTTAAAATCCCTTCATTAAAGTCTGTCAACTTTGAGGAGCTGTAGTAGTCTTCATCGAACAGATTTTCTACGGTGCTAATAGCGGTTATGTTTTTATTAACGCGGTAACGAATATTCATATTAGCCACCCAAAAGGCATCTAATGACACGTATTGACCTGCTTGAATTTCTTGTTCTACATCGTCATTAAAATATCCATTAAGGTTGAAATTCCAATCTTTATATTCATAGTTCGCAATTGCGGAAAAGGTTTGCGTGGGAAAACGATGCGGATTTTCTTCGGTATTTAAGAGATAAGTGTAAGCTGCTCGTAAAGAAAAGCCTTGAAACGTATCGGTTGTGGCTTCCAATTCAAAACCGTCTGTTGTTAGCTTATCTTCTAAATTCATAAACTTTCGTTTTCCATCAACGAGAATCGTATCAATCTTGTCTTGCGAGCGACTGTTAAAGTAAGTCAATGCCGTTTGAAACCCTGAATGTTGTTGTAACCATGCAAATTCTAAGGTTTTAATTTTCTCCGCTTCTAAATCAGGATTGCCTAGTTGTAGGTAGGTCAATTGACGAATAGAGGGAGCGCGGAAAGCCTCGCCATACATGGCTTTAAATTTAGTCGCTTGGCTAAACGAATAAATCGCGGCTAAACGAGGATTTACAGTGCTACCAAAATCGGAATAATGATCATAACGTGCGCCAATAATCAAATCTAAAGATTCCGTAGGTTTATATTTATGTTGAAAATACGCGCCTAAAATATCACGCCCATTATTGTCATTATAAACACTGGTTGGTTGAACAGTGCCGTAATAAGTGACATTTCCTGCTTGTGGATTTGCCTGTAATGCTGTGTTTAATTCAGCAAGATTGTAATTACTTAATAATTGATATTTATCAATAACAGGGGTGTACCACTGTACGCCAAAAGAAGACTCATGTACTTGATTCCACCGTTGACGACCATTAATACCAATATTCCAAGCATGTTCACGGGCATTTGCAACTTGTAAGACATTATCATTAGTTTCAGTTACCACTGTATCAGGAAGACTTTGCATATAAAGCATGTTGTACACCTGCTCCGACATGGTATAGTCCATATCAATATAGCTTGCTTCTAATGACCAATGAGATTCCGAAGTGTTAATAAAATCATATTGAAATGCAAATACATTTCTATTGGACTCGTAACTTTCCCCTAAATGACTACTGACATAAAAGTCATCAAATTGCCGTGCACTATGTTGTAATTTAATTGTTAAATCCTTATAAGATAAGGAAATATTAGCAAGTTTACTTTGACGGGGGTCTTGCGTTGAGCCAGTTAATGAGCTGACTAAACTATCATAAGATTGTCCCGCATCTTCATAATAACGAGCAGATGCAGAGGCGTGCCAATCCTTACCTTTTTTAGAAGTATTAAAATAAATTTCCCTGCTGTCTAAATTACCAGCACCAATGAAAACCTCATTCGCATCTGTTTCTGTAATGATATTAACAACGCCTGAAAATGCACCCGTTCCATATAAAGCAGAACCTGGCCCCCGAATGACCTCAACTTGTTTAACGTTATATAACGAAATTAAGTGATTATAATCTAATGCACCGCCCCCTAAATCGCCATTAAGACGCTGTCCATCCATCATAAAGAGGATGTTGTAAGAGGCTTGTGGTGTTGTACTGCCCCGTGCGCTGACACTATAACCTTGTCCAAATACCGTTTCACGAGTTGCAATAAAACCTGGTACAAAATGCAATAAATCCTCGACAGTTTTTACCCCCATCCGTTTTAATTGTTGGCGGGTAAACACGGTCACAGAAGAAGGTGCATCTTCTAACTTTTCTTCTGTTTTTGAAGCAACGGTAATTGGGATTACTAACAGGTCTTCAATAGGAACATCTAGTAAGTCATCAGCCGCTGCTTTTAACGCATAGCTAACGCTAAACAGTAGGGTACATAATGGTATGTATTTAAAAAGTTGCCAAACAATAGCGGAAAAGCGGACTTGTCTCTGTCGTGACAGATAAGGGGAACGTAACGCGCTATCTTTTGCATGATTTACTATATCTTGTAACATTGATTAGTAATTCCTCATGTTGAGTCATTCAATAAAACACCTTATAGGTATATAACAATAGTGCGATTTTTCTATTATTGTCGATGTCGCACTACCTCGCGATATTAACCGCAAGCATGATTTAGGATTGTCACGTTTTCCTAGTCAGCTTGTGTTAAATGATTAGCTTGGTTTAATGAGCAAATAAAATTGCTCCTACCTTAAGATGCCAACAAAACTCAACATCTGTTTAGATGGCGTTTTTTATAATTTTTTATCTATATACTTGCTGACGGCTTATTGTCATAAACTGAGCATAGATGCGATTCTATCAAATTATAAAAAATGAAGCATTATTATTAATATTTATTTGATAAATATAAATTTTTATATAAATAAAATTTATTTTTATAGGGTATTTTCTTTAAATTAAAGGAAATTTAAAGAATTCACAGAAAATGTGATTACCTGCATTTTTAAGACCACTATCTTTTATAATACATCGTTACTGAAGATAGTTACTTAAATATCATATTAATTTTACTTGGGAATATTCTTGCATGGTACATAACACGGTAGATTGGCAAGCAATTTCGACCCATATCAGTGATACCACAGGGCAATATTTTGAGGTACAAACACATTACCCCATTGCAGGTGGATGTATTAACCACGTTTATCGAATTGAAGGCGCAGGACAAAATTATTTTGTCAAACTCAATGATGTGAATAAATTAGATATGTTTATTGCAGAAGCAATGGGTTTAGCTGAATTAGGACAACCTGCGGTGATTAAAGTCCCTGTCCCCATTTGCTGGGGAAAAACCTCAGAACATGCCTATCTTGTCTTAGAATACTTATTACTCCGTAGAGACAATTTACAATACAGTAGCGCAAAATTCGGGCAACAATTAGCCGTGATGCATCACGTTTCTTGCACACCCGTGCCTTTTGGTTGGTATCGTGATAACTATATCGGTACGAGTTTACAAACAAATACACTGACATTTGACTGGGTTGAATTCTGGCGACATCAACGACTGGGATATCAATTGCAATTAGCCGCAAAGAATGGCTATTACGGCGAGCTGCAAAACTTAGGGATGCAATTGATGGAAGAGTTGGATTTATTCTTTACCACCTATCAGCCATTTAATTCATTACTACATGGCGATTTATGGTCAGGAAATTATGACGTTGATATTCATGGTGAACCCGTCATTTTTGACCCTGCAATGTATTACGGTGATAGAGAAGCTGATATTGCAATGACAGAATTATTCGGCGGTTTCCATTCCAGCTTTTATGATGCGTATCAAGCAACATGGAAACTAGATGAAGGCTATACGGTCAGAAAAAATTTATATAACCTATATCACATCTTAAATCATCTTAATCTCTTTGGCGGTGGCTACCTCGCACAAGCAGAACGCATGATGCGCCAACTACTCAGCGAATTGCATTAACGCGCTATCACCGCATGATGAATATCATGGACTTCCTGTAGGAGAGGGAGAGTACAACAGCTTAAAATGCTTGTTTTTCTAAATGATGGGAACACTTACATGGATAAAAATTATTACAGCCTTTCCCTCTTAGCATTATTTGCCCTAATCGGATGTGAAGGAATTCCTTCCGTTAATGACAAACCCGTCCTTGCTTTAGTTCCTGCAAAAGCAAATAGCTATACTGCGGCAAGTGCAGGATTTTCTATCCAATCGGTCAATTCAACACGAACCCTAACAAGTGCGGTGAATTGGCAAGAAGAACAAACGGTTCAAGCACTATTTAAACGCAATGACATTGATGCACTGACCCGCTATTTAGAAAATAATATTAATAATCAAGACAAATATGCTTATGTACAACGAGTGTGGACAGAACGTGATATTCGCTGTAAAAAAATCGCACAGGAATATTCAAACTCTCCCAAAAATGAGACCGTCTTAGAACAATTAAGCCGTCGCTATCAATACTCTTGTCCGCAAGTAGTTGCAGACTTTGAAGCAATGACGCGGACAGGCTTTGTCATGCAACCTGCAACCCCAGAAACAGCACAAACAACATTACCCTCACCTGTTACAGTCGCTACCGCGCCGCGCCCTGAAACTGTCCTATTTCCCCCACAAACACCTAGCCGAGTTACCCCATTACCTGCCCCGATGCCGACAAAGGCAATTGACATACAACCGCGTGTCGTCACACCCGCACAACCCGCAACCACAATACCTGTTACGCCCGTTGCTAACATTCCAACCAACACCGTTGCCAACAATACCCCAAATACCCCAGCGACAACGCCTAACACCACTTTAGAAGCAAAACCTGTGAGCCTTGTTGACCAAGCTCCAGAGTCAGCAAATAACAGCAGTAACACACCAACCCCCAGCACAACGGCTGAACCCACAACAACGACGACCGCCAGCACAGCTGAAACCAGCACAAGCGCAACGACAGCAACAGATAACACACAAACAAGCACTAAAACCGTTGCAACAAATACCGATAGCACAAGCACCGCGACCACTGAGAGTACAGCCAGTGCCTCAGCAGCCACAGATGCGACAAAAACGCCAGCGGTAAGTAATGCAACGGCAAGTTCAACCCCTGATACAACACAAGAGACAGGCGATAAAACTGCAACTGCCTCATCATCAACATCCGCCAGTGAGACAAATCCTGCGACTGTTGCCAGTGTAGAACCTCCCGCCGAGCCACGCCCAGCCAGTGACAAAGTTAAAGCCGTTAAAGATGAGGCATTACCCAAGCATAAAATAACCACTGAACGTTTTCGTTCTGGTTGGAAAATTCAAATTGATGTCACTGATAAAAATATTAGTCGTGAACAATGCCTTGCATTGTTAGATGCTTATCGGAATCAAGCAGGCTCTGAAGGACAGCTTGTTGTGCGTAAACCCAGCACATTATTTGGCGACCCTGTTCAACAACCTTGGTGTATCGATATGTTAGACGGGCAAAATGTTGTGTTTAATGATTACTTCTTTTAACCTGAGTTTGATAAATTAACGCTAGTTCGGCGAGTTTTATAAAACAAAACAGAGACCTGCTAGGTTTTCAAAACCTAGCAGGTCTTTTTTTGTCTGAATCAGAATTCACAGAATTTTCAGAATTAGCAGAATTAAAAACATAATTTTTTATTCTTTTAATTTTCTTGTCTTTTTAATTCTGAAAATTCTGATTCAGACAAGCTGTTGTCTTTTTAAAAGAATCTCGCAGAACTCAAGTTATCACAAATCAAACCTTTATTAACACAGACACGAGCGAGTTATTATTTAAAAGGAAAAAACTGCATAGGGGTGGACATACGATTGATATTGTAGCCCATGAGATTTAATTGACGGTTCACCAATAAGAATTGGTCGCTCATGGTTGTCATATTGGCATTAATAAATGTCATTGTTTGATCCATCTTGCCAATATTCGCACTCATCCCCGCAATATGCGCATTCATTTCGTCAATATCCACGCTCATTTTCTGCATTGCAGTATTCATCGAGTGCATGGATTCGCTCATACTTTGCATCAGGGCGATATTTTTATCCATCATTTGCATGGTATTACGCATGGTATCCACACTCTTTACCATATTATTCATACTATCTGACATCACCCCCATGCGTTGGGTAATGTCGTTCATATTCGTTGTTAATGTATAAAGCAATGCTAACATTGCTAATGATAATAAACTCATCCCAATCATACTAAAACGGATAATCTGTGTCGTCCGTTTACCTATCCGAACGCTGAGTTGTTCACGCACCTGCATCGCCGTGCTAAATGCCTGCATAATTTCCTTCACTTCGCGTGAAGTATTTTCCATATACTCAGCTAATTGTCTCGTTTCATTATCATTTGCCATTATTCCACCCACTGTGTCTGTTGATAAGGACTGAATTCACCATCATATAGCAAACGTATTATAAAACGACATGAAGGACTGGCAGTCCTCACAGGACTGCCAGTCCTAGATTTAAATCACTTTATGATACGGTTACTATAACGCTGATGAATGAACTAAAGTACATTAGTATATTAATGAATAATGAAATATATAAGTAGGCTTTAACTGATTTAATTAAATTAAATAATTCAACCCATTATCAGCTAAATATTTTTCAACTTAACGCTGACGTAATTCTAAAAAACTACCCTGATGTTCTAACTTCAATTTATTTAAGAAATTTGTACCCAGTAAAACATCGACAGGATATTTACCCTCTATCACACTCGCCTGTATATTTTCCATGACAATTCCGCCAATCTGCACACGCTTCAAATCTATGGGATAAGAACGGACAACACCTGATGCTGTGGTTGCCGAATGGACAGGGATACTTGCATCACGATACTCAATGCCTAACCGTTGCGCGAGGGCAGAATTTAACGCAATCGTATTTGCACCTGTATCCACTAAAAAATTCACACTGATGCCATTAATCTGCCCAATGGTTCGATACATTCCCTGACTATCTGGTGCAATCCGAATAACCTGCTCAGACTGCTCGACAGGTTGAACGACACTATACATATAACCGCCCACCCCATAAACAGCCTGCCGTCCTAAAATCTCTAAAACAGCCTGTTCACTATCCGCACTGATTAACGTGACCCCCTCGGGGCTACTTTGTCCTGCTTTTAAAACCCGTTGTTGCCCTGCAATCATTAAAATTGCTTTATTCGGCATCAACCCAATTACGCTGATACTGATGCTAGGTGGTGCTTGTATAGATAACTCATCGGTTGTCTCAGCAATACTCACTGTGGAAATACTCCCACTTATCCCAATCAACAAACACAGCATAACAAGGTTGACTCTCATCATTTATCCTCACTCATTTAGATGATAAATTAAAACCGCTCTAACTCAGGAAAAGGGAGTTGACCATGATGAACATGCAACTTGCCAAACTCCGCGCAACGGTGCAATGTCGGAATTGCTTTTTCAGGATTCAACAAGCCATCAGGGTCAAACGCACTTTTAACCGCATGGAATTGCATCAATTCTAACGAATTGAACTGCACACACATCTGATTTATTTTCTCTAATCCAACCCCATGCTCACCCGTAATTGTTCCCCCAACCGCAACGCATAACTCTAAAATTTCACCGCCTAACGCCTCAGCTTTCTCCAATTCACCCGCTTTATTCGCATCAAATAAAATCAATGGATGCAAATTGCCATCGCCCGCATGAAACACATTTGCGACAGCTAACCCATACTGCTGGCTTAAACGCTCAATTTTCCCCAAAACCGTCGCTAAATGCTTACGCGGGATAGTGCCATCCATACAATAATAATCAGGTGAAATCCGCCCGACGGCAGGAAACGCCGCTTTACGTCCTGCCCAAAACTGCAACCGCTGTTGCTCATCCACCGCCTGACGAATATCCACTGCCCCCGCTTGCGCTAAAATGGCATTCACCTGAACAATTTGGCGTTCTACCTCATCCACATTACCATCCAACTCACACAATAAAATTGCTGAAGCCTCAACAGGATATCCAGCTTTTACAAAGTCCTCTGCCGCACGAATCGCCGCATTATCCATCATCTCCAACCCAGCAGGAATAATGCCCTGAGCGATAATATCTGCAACTGCCTGCCCTGCCTTAATCACATCATCAAACGCCGCCATTAAAACCTGCGCCTGCTCAGGTTTTGGCAATAAACGCACCGTCACCTCAACCACCACCCCCAGCAAACCCTCAGAACCCGTGACTAATGCCAACAAATCATAACCTGCATTGTCATACGCTTGACTGCCGATTGTGAGCAACTCCCCATCCATCGTAAACATCTTAACCTCTAAGATATTATGTACAGTCAACCCATATTTTAAACAATGCACACCGCCCGAATTTTCCGCCACATTTCCCCCAATCGTACAAGCCACCTGAGAAGAAGGGTCGGGCGCGTAATATAATCCCAAGGGTGCGACAGCTTGCGAAATCGCCAAATTTCTTACCCCAGTTTCCACCCGTGCAGTACGACTCTGTGGGTCTATCGCTAAAATACGTTTAAACTTCGCTAAACTCAACAAAACTCCAGTTTTATGCGGTAATGCTCCGCCAGATAAACCCGTTCCAGCCCCTCGAGCAACGACAGGAATTTTATGACGATGACAAAACTTTAAAACCTGTTGTACCTCAGCCAACGTATTAGGCAACACCACCGCCGCAGGACGTTCACGATAAGCACTTAACCCATCACACTCATAAGGACGCACAGCCTCATCAGACAACAAGACATCCTCTTTTGGCAAAAACTCAATTAATTGTTGCAATAAAGTTTTCATAAACAATATTCACGTCTTAGTGGTGGAAAAAAGAAGGACTTTATACGGTCAAAGGGCTTACATTTTTATCAGAAAATCAGTATATCTACACTTAGATTTATCGCTAATATAATAAATACAGACAGCTAGGATGCAAACTGATGTCAAAAACGACACATGCTATTAAATACAGAGAAGACCTTTCCCAATTTATCATTCACCTAACCCGCGATACGGGCAACAAATCAGCACGAGAAAACCTTATCTCTATTTTAGGAACTAAAACAATTTTAGCTTGCAATCCACATAGCATGTTTAGCCCACTGATAGATAGGCTTAACTATACAGAAAAACAACAGCTTAATGTTGCTTGTTTTACTGAAATCCCCCTACATCAACTACACCTTTTAGTCCGAGAGATACAAGGCAGGCAAATAAAATTAAAACCCTACGGCTTAGTCTTTAAGAAAGAATTTATTTTACAAAAAGGTGGGCATCCTGTTTTATACATCAATAGCTATTTTGGCAATCTCACCGTTAATGAAGCGATGAAACGGCTATTTCTGCCCTTTTTTAGAGAAAAATCCTACCGTTTTACGGAAGAAGTCCGTGCAATTATGCCATTTCTCAGCATCATGAATGAACAATATGATTTTTCTTGGGAACGAGAATGGCGGGTATTAGGCAATTTTGAATTTGAACACAAAGACATCGCCGCGCTCGTATTACCCAGCACAGGAGAGGAACATATAAAACAAGCAGCTTCAGAAGCAGGTGTTGCCGTTATTTCACCAGGATTAACCTACGAAGAAATCGTTTACCAACTTATCCTACAACAACGTGAAACCCGTTTTTTAACAGAAAAAAACTTAAAACAATTCGCTGAACCGTAAGAAATTTGGTAGTGCTAAAGAAGTCGGGTTTTAGTCGTTAATCTTAACTTGATTTAGCACTACCAAGTTCTTTTTCGCTGTACTGAGGTTAAACTAAAGAAAGTTACTCCTTCCTGCTCACTACATTGCAATACTGAAGAGATTGAATCATGGCGTTAAATATTCCCCTCATCACCAACACACTAAAAAATTGTTTACCCTCGCGGAATTTTATCGCCTTACATGAACCCCGTTTTGCAGGACATGAATGGGAATACGTTAAAGAATGCATAGATACGGGGTGGGTTTCTTCTGTCGGTAAATTTGTTGACCGTTTTGAACAGCAACTAGCTGAATTTACAAATATTAATCATGCGATTGCAACCGTTAACGGTACAGCCGCGTTACATATTTGCCTGCTGCTTGCGGGTGTACAAACCGATGATGAAGTATTAACGCCTGCGCTGACCTTTATCGCTAGTACAAACGCAATTGCTTATTGTCGAGCAATTCCCCATTTTATTGACAGCACCGACCGCACGTTAGGGGTTGACCCTATCAGTCTGGCGGATTATCTCGCCGAAATTGTGCAGATAAAACAAGGCATCAGTTATAACCGACAGACACAACGCCCTATCCGTGCATTACTGGTGATGCACACCTTTGGACATCCTGTCGAATTAGACCCCTTGCTTGAACTCTGCCAACGTTATCACTTAATCTTGATTGAAGATGCTGCCGAAGGATTAGGCTCTTATTATCAAGGTCAACATGTCGGACATCATGGCAAACTCAGTGCCTTGAGTTTTAACGGTAATAAAGTGATTACGACAGGTGGAGGAGGTGCAATTCTCACCCAAGATGCAAGTCTTGCAAAGCAAGCGAAACATTTAACGACCACCGCAAAACTGCCACACGCATGGCGATTTGACCATGACCAATTAGGCTATAACTATCGCTTACCCAACATTAACGCAGCACTTGGCTGTGCACAGTTAGAACAATTACCCACTTTTTTAGAAGCAAAACGCCAACTTGCCCAACGCTATCAACAAGCCTTTGCGACCATTTCAGGCGTGCGTGTCATACAAGAACCTATAGAAACTATTAGTAATTATTGGCTTAACGCGCTACTGTTAGAACCTGCTTATGCAGACCAACAAACGGCATTATTAACCGAGACTAATCAACAAGGTATCATGACTCGCCCCTGTTGGACATTGCAGCACAAACTCCCCATGTATCAAGCCTGCCCTCGTATGCCTTTACCTGTTGCTGAAAGCCTTGAAGCTCGTTTAATTAATATTCCCAGTAGTCAAGGTTTAATGTTTGATTAAGCTGAATTCTGCGAGTTTATGTTGAAAAGACAACAGCTTGTCTGAATCAGAATTCACAGAATTTTCAGAATTAGCAGAATTAAAAAGCATGATTCACCTGACTTTTTGGGTTTAAGGGTTTTAAATTCTGTTAATCCTGAAAATCCTGATTCAGACAGTGTTTTAATCTTGCCGATTAAAGTAAGGTCAAACAGACCTACTATAATCTGAGTTTGGTGAGTTTCTTTTAAAAAGACAAGAGCTTGTCTGAATCAGGATTAAAAGATTGTCTGAATCAGAATTTTCAGAATTAACAAAATTTTCAGAATTAAAAAGACAAGAAAATTAAAAGAATAAAAAATTATGTTTTTAATTGTTTTTAATTCTGCTAATTCTGAAAATTCTGTGAATTCTGATTCAGACAAAAAAAGACCTGCTAAGTTTTGAAAACCTAGCAGGTCTCTGTTTTGTTTTATAAAACTCGCCGAACTCAAGTTACTATAGTAAACGCACTATAAAACGATGCGAAGGACTGCCAGTCCTAAATTTAACGCTATGGTTCAATCTCTTAAATATTGCAATACAGTGGTTGTTTAGCGATACGGAATTTGTTTTAAGAGTCGTGTTAGCCATGACGGTGAATGTAATGCTGTCATGGGCGGGTATTTTCTTTGTAACTCGCTTAATTGCTGAGTGTCAATTATTCCTTGTTCTTGCAAGCTAACCCATGATTGACGTACGCCTTGAATATTTAAATGGGTGAGAAAGTTTTCTTTTAAGGCTTTTAAACTTAAAACATTAATTCTTTTTTTATCAGTCTTTTGAAAAACTTGGTTAATTGCAAAAGGGCCTGTTGCCTCTAACACATTTTGATTGTAATGCCCTGCGAGTAGATTATTTATGATGGTGAGTAAGCAGGCGTAAATAAATGGGGAGTGTGGCACTGCACCTAAAAAACCATTGTAAATATGTGCTGCGTGTGGGCAATCTTGATAACGAGGCATATCATCCCGTTTGACCAAATAAATTTGGCTATTTGTGTCTATCAAAGTCGTTAGTGGGCGATGCAATACAAAAGACATATCCAGATAAAACCCACCATATTCATAGAGTGTGATTAATCTTGCTATGTCTGAACGTGAAGCAGGAATCCGATTTGCGCGATAGAGTTCGAGCAGGCAGGGATGAAACTTTTTTTGCAATATTCTTTCTATCTCAGCATCGTCAAGGTAGTAAAACGTAAAGTCGGGATGCTTTTCTTGATTTTGTTGTCTTGCTTGTTGATATATAGCAGGAAATGTTTGCTTATCGTGCCAAAATTGCAGGATATTTTTTGGAATAATGTTCGTTCTCATCATGTCTTTTCTATCTGTGCAAAAACGTGGCTATAAATTGTAAATATCCGCCTTATACCGTTTTAAATTATCGGGATTAGTAAACCATTCAATGGTTTCTTGTAATCCGCGTTTAAACCCTGTCACGCCTGCATATTCGGGTTGCCAGTCTAATAAGTCGTGGGCTTTTTGATTATCTGCCCATAAGCGTTCAACTTCGCTTTTTTGGGGACGTAAGCGGGCGGATTCTTCTTCAATATGGATTTCAGCGTGCATTAATTCTGCAATGTAGCGTACTGTGTCGCCAATGCTCACTTCATAATTACTACCGATATTAATGACTTCACCTAAGCATTTATCTGTTTTAAGAAATGCCATGAAACCGCGAACGGTGTCACGAACATAGTTAAAATCACGGGTAGGATGCAATGCACCAAGCTTTAGTTGTCGTTTACCATTGGCAATTTGCGTGATAATGGTGGGAATAACTGCCCGCGCGGATTGGCGTGCGCCGTAGGTGTTAAAAGGGCGGATAATGGTTACAGGGGTGTTAAAGGCTTGGTAAAACGACATAGCAAGTTGGTCAGCACCGATTTTAGTCGCAGAATAAGGCGATTGTCCTTGTAACGGGTGTTGTTCTGTGATGGGAACAAAGCGGGCTGTGCCATAGACTTCGCTGGTTGATGTGTGGATAACTTTTTGTATGCCTAAATCACGGGCGGCTTGGACAATATTTAGTGTGCCGTTGATATTGGTTTCAACATAGGTCGCGGGCGAGTGGTAGGAGTAAGGTATCGCAATTAAAGCGGCTAAATGCATAACGACATCACAGCCTTGCATGGCTTGCTTTACGCCAAATGGGTCGCGGATATCTCCTGTAAAAACGTCTAATTGTTCACGGACGGTTTTATCAATATGGTCTAGCCATCCCCATGTATTGAATGAGTTATATAAAACAAAAGCGCGAACATCATAGCCTGCTTGAATTAGGGCTTCTGTTAAATGTGAGCCAATAAACCCATCGGCACCCGTTACCAAAATTTTCATGGTTTAATTTCTTGTCTTAAGGGTTGAATGATATTAGGAACAACAGTGGTATTCGGCATAATTGGTGAGGAAACGTTTTGAGTTTCTACGGATAAGCGTTCGCGGAATGATTGGGTAATTTCTTGCGCTTCACTGTCGTTATTAATGACATAAGGGACAATAATTGCAATTAATTCAGTGCGTTCAACAGAGCTGCTTTCTGTTTTAAATAAACTGCCAACGATAGGAATGTCTTTTAAAACAGGTACACCGCTATTGCCTACGTTGTTATTGTTTGAAATCAATCCGCCTAATAATACAGAGCCACCATCGTTTAAGGTTAATTTGGTTGTGATGCTGCGATTGAGAATTGAGGGGGAATCAATGCCGCTAAATTCGTTTGTTGTTGCGTTACTGACTTCTTGCTTGATGTCTAAGTCAATCCGATTGCCAGCATGGACAATGGGTTTTACTGTTAAGAGTACGCCTGTGGTTCGATATTGAATTTGTTGCAAAATCGTTGAGTCACTTTGTTGACTGGAATCGCTGGATTGACTGGTGACAATGGGCACTTCTGTTCCTACGTTTATCGTCGCACTTTCACCACTTTTCACCATCACGCGGGGCGAGGATAGGATACTAATACGGCTATTACTGGCAAATGCACCGAGTAAAGCGCGTGTTTGTCCTGCATTATCAATGGTGTAAGTCAAGCCTGATGTGGTGGGGCTTAGTGCCATTGTAGAAAGTGTTCCGCCTAAGCTACCGCCTAAGTCTAAGCCTTTTGCTAGCCATTCGATACCAAATTGCTCTTGGTCGTTCAGCGTTACTTCAGCCAAAGTCACCTCGATTAAAGTCAGTTTTGGCGGTTGATCCATTTGTTTCAAAATGGGTAATAAGTATGCCCACGATTCAGCAGTACCTTGATATAGCAAAGCATTTCTATTGGTATCAACGACTAAACGGCGACTATTTGTTGTTGTGCTATTGGTGATATTTGGCACATTAGCAGGGTTAGCACTTTTATTAGTTTGGTCGTTAGCGGTGGTACTTGCTGGAGATGTTTGTGACGTTGTGGAAGCAATGACACCATCTAATAATGGCGATAAGACTTTCGATAAGTTTTCAGCTTGAGTATTTTGTACGGGGTAAAAAAAGAGGCTATCTCCTTCTTTTTTATTCGCGTTACTATTTGGTGCGTCTAGGGTTTTTACCCATTGTTTAATATGTTCAATCACTGTTTCATCATTGGCAAAGGCAATTAAGGCGTTACTGGCTTTTAATGGGAACATGATAATGCTACCGCCTGCACTGGCTCCGCCTGTCACTGCAAACCCTTCAGAGGCTAACACATTGGTGAGTTGAATATTTAAGTCTTCGGCACTTAAAAAAACGGGTTCAATCCTGACGCTGTGACGACTACGCATAAAGGGTTGGTCTAAAAATCCTATAATATTAACTGCATTGCGAATAAGTTCAGGTGTGCCCAGTAGGACGATAGCATTGCGTTCAGGGTCTTCCAGCATTTGTAATTTGGGGTTGTTGTAAATTTGTCGTAGCCAGTTCGCAATTTGGGTATTCCGTAGCACTTTTAAGGGGACAACTTGAAAGATAGGGCGGTGAGAAATGGGTACACTTGGTAATGTTGTTCCTGTCACTAAGAGCGGTGGAACGGGGTTGATATTGCTGGCAGCAGGGACAAAGCGTAATAAGTTGTCTTGTAAGGCAAGCCCAACGCCATAATTTTCTAGCACTTGATTGGCTAATTTATAGAGTTGCACGGGGGTTTGCGGTTCAACAACCCGTAAGGTCACTAAATCTTTTTTCGTTTGTAAACTTGCATCAATATCAAATGAAAGCCCCAGTAAATTGCCATACACTTCATTAATAAATGTGGGTAATGGTAAGGCTTCTACACTGATTTGTGAGGGATTTGTATGTGGGAATACAGGTACATAATCTTTCACAACTTCGCCGTGACTGGATAGGGATAGGGCGTAGGTCGGCGTACTTTGAAAACGGGCAGAGCCTAACTCTTGTTTTTTCTCCTCAGCAGGCGTTGCGCTTATTTCTCCTGTACGTCCCATATTTGGGGCGCGTAGTGGTGTGGGAATTTTAACATCGCTTGCGGGAGGAAGGACGCACGCCGTGAGTAATAACAGGTAACTAAAAAGCAGAATATGTTTAACCATAAGAGGGACTGTTAGGCAGGAATTAGGCTATGGGTTAGGGCATTTTAGGGGCGTAGAGCTTCAGAATTTCTTCGGTATCCACTTGTTTTAAAGTCACTGTATTTTCTTCAATGTCAATAATCAGTGATTCATCTGGTAATTTGTCATTCACTCGATAACGGCTCACTTTTTGGCTTGCATCTGCCATCAGTGCATAACGGGTTTTACCTGTTGTCATAATTCCTAATAAACGTAAAGAGTTGGAATTAACCACAGTACCTGTTTTATTGGATGAAGTGGCTTTTTCATCTGTTTCCTTGCCCCAAGGTTGTAACTTATTGAGTTTATCAAACGCAATTTGTTCGTCTGCCGTGTTCATCGTGGGCATTTTCCATGTATTTTCTGGCTCGTTTTTTTCTGCTATGCCAAGTTTAGGCGTAGGGGCGGTGATACTGATAAAACAGAGCGCGAAACTCACACCCGCAAGCAGTAATAACCAAATTGCAACCTGTTGATTGGTTGTCGGAATGAGTTTCATGAGTTTGCAGGTGGTTGAAAATAAGCTGTAACAATCAGGGTAAAGCGCAGGGGTTGTCCTTGGCGAATGTCAAAACGTTCAACAATTAGCCATTGTGGATTACTGGCAATGGCTAGTAATAATTTATGGGTATTACTGGCTATAAAAGGCGCGTCGACTTGGGTTGTTACTTGCCATAAGTTGATAGCGGTTGTGCTATCAATGGCGTTATCAACTCTAATTTTTGCTTCTTTAATCCCTATTCCCTTCATTTGGTTATTAAACCATGCTTGAATATTTGCTTGTGCAAGTCCTTTAGTATTGGCTATCCATAAGCGACTTTCTGTATCCAATAAAGCGGTTTGAATTTGTTCGCGTCGAGTTAGCCAGAAATTTTGTTGTGTAATTTGATGTAATTGTGCCAAGCGTTTTTCTGCCTCAGCATAATCCGCTTCCACTTTACGGCGATAGTCATCTAAGCGCAAAACACCATAGGCAAGGAGAATACCAAGTATCATCCATAATCCCAGCCGTAAGCGAGGATTTTCTTTTAATTCAGTGCTCAGTGAATTAGACATGCGTTAGAGAAATCCAGCCAGTTTATGAGGACAAATCTTATCAGTCTTCTGTGAAAAACCAATCATTAAAAATTCGATATAGCAAACGTATTATAAAACGACATGGAGGACTGGCAGTCCTGTGAGGACTGCCAGTCCTAGATTTAAATCACTTTATGGTACGGTTACTATAGCTCAGTTATGCGAGGGTATAAATAAAGCAGGACTGACAATTCAGTACATTGCCAGTCCTTTTCTGTTTGTTTTTCCCTATTTTTCAATCGCTATCACAGCTGTTTTATTAAGCGGGCTGTGTCATGGCATGGCTTAATGTTTGTAAAAAGGCGGGTAAAACGGTTAAGAGTTCCGCTTCTGGTGTGGTTTCTATTTGTTGCACTAGGGCACTGCCAACGATGACGGCATCGCTGATTTTTGCAATTTTGCCCGCCGTTTCAGCATCACGAATCCCAAAGCCAACCCCAATCGGTAATTGGGTATATTGGCGAATTTGTTGGATTTTCTCTTGTACTGCAACTGTATCTAGATTTGCGCTCCCCGTCACCCCTTTTAAGGAAACGTAATATAAATATCCGCCTGCTTGTGTGCAAATCCGTTTAATACGTTCTTCAGTGCTCGTGGGCGCAAGTAAGAAGATTGGCAGTAAATGATGTGCTTTTAACGCTTGTCCTAATTCAGTGGATTCTTCTGGGGGTAAATCCACCGTGAGCACACCATCAACGCCTGCTTGTTCTGCTCGTTGGGCAAATTGATGATAACCCATGATTTCAATGGGGTTTAAATAGCCCATGAGTACAACAGGGGTGCTGGTATTTTGTTGGCGAAAGTTTGCCACCATGTTTAAAACATCACTCAGGTGTGTTCCTGCGGCAATGGCTCTTTCACTGGCGCGTTGAATCACTGGCCCATCTGCCATTGGGTCTGAGAAAGGAATCCCTAACTCAATAATATCCGCCCCTGCCTCGACCAGTTTGTGCATGAGAGGCACTGTGATGCTGGGCTTTGGGTCTCCTGCGGTGATAAAAGGAATTAAAGCTGTCCGTCGTTGCGCTTTCAGATTGGTAAAACAGGTTTGTAAGCGGTTCATAACTAGATTTTAATCCCTTCCAAAGTAGCAATGGTATTGATGTCTTTGTCACCACGTCCTGACAGATTGACTAAAATAATTTGGTCTTTATCCATGGTTGGGGCAAGTTTTGTGCAATAAGCCAATGCATGGCTGGATTCTAAGGCGGGAATAATCCCTTCTGTGCGGGTTAAATCGTGGAAGGCGGCAATGGCTTCTGCATCGGTAATTGTGACATATTGCGCCCGTCCTGTATCTTTTAACCAAGCATGTTCGGGCCCTACACCAGGGTAGTCTAAGCCTGCGGAGACGGAATGTGTTTCGATAACTAAGCCGTTTTCATCGCTCATTAAATAGGTGCGATTGCCGTGTAAAACCCCTGTTTTTCCAGCGGTTAAAGAGGCTGAGTGTCGCCCTGTTTCTACCCCGTCGCCACCCGCTTCAACCCCATAAATTTTAACGGATTTATCATGGATAAAAGGATAGAATAATCCCATGGCATTTGAGCCACCGCCTACGCAGGCGCAAATCACATCGGGTAAACGTCCTGCTTGAATTTTTATTTGTTGGCGAGCTTCGCGCCCAATCACGGTTTGAAAATCGCGCACCATCATGGGGTAGGGATGCGGGCCCGCAACAGTGCCGATAATATAGAAGGTATTATCGATATTTGTCACCCAATCACGCATGGCTTCGTTTAAGGCATCTTTCAGGGTTTTAGAGCCTGAAGAAACGGCACGGACTTCTGCACCGAGTAAACGCATCCGATAGACATTGACGGTTTGACGCTTAATATCTTCTTCGCCCATATAAACAACGCATTCCATGCCCATACGAGCGGCAACAGTTGCTGTTGCAACGCCATGTTGTCCTGCGCCTGTTTCAGCAATCACGCGGGTTTTACCCATGCGTTTTGCCAGAATGGCTTGACCGAGCGCGCTATTAATCTTATGCGCCCCAGTGTGGTTTAGGTCTTCACGTTTTAAATAAATCTGTGCACCGCCTAAACGCTCAGACCAACGGCGGGCATGATATAGCGGTGATGGTCTGCCAACATAATGTTGTAAATCGCTATTTAACTCTGCTAAAAATTCAGGGTCACGCATGTATTTTTCATAGGCAAGTCGCAACTCTTCTAAAGGTTGCATTAACGTTTCTGCAACGAACCGCCCGCCATATTTCCCAAAATGTCCCTGAGCATCGGGTAATAAGGTTGACTCTACATTTTCTAACGCGCTAACCGTAGCCATTGACATGGATACACCTCGAATAAATGCGGCGATTTTTTCCGCCGACTTAATACCTTTGGAAGATTCTACCCCACCACTGACATCAACCGCATAAGGGCGAAAAACAGTAAGGGCTTGATGAATATTACTGACGGTTAATCCACCTGCGAGTATCACAGGTTTAGATAAATGATATGGAATCCGTCGCCAGTCAAATGTCAGCCCCGTTCCCCCTTGCACACCTTCAACATATGTATCGAGTAATAATGCTTGTGCTTTTTGATATTGCTTTGCTAGCAGATTCAAATCAGTATCGGTTTTCATACGGACTGCTTTGATATATGGCTTGTGATATTGCTCACAATCAGCGGGTGATTCTTCACCATGAAATTGTAAAACATCTAATGGCACAGCTTGTAAAACGCTCTGTACCCAAGCAGGTTCTGCATCGACAAAGAGTCCGACAACGGTCACAAAAGCAGGCAAGGTTTGTACAATTTCTTTAGCTTGCTGAATCGTGACATGGCGCGGACTTTTTGGGTAAAAAACCAGCCCAATCGCATCTGCGCCAAAGCGAGCAGCATCTAAAGCATCTTGAGGGCGTGTAATACCGCAAATTTTCACCCGCACACGGGTTGGAGAGGAAACCGTATTCATGAAGTGAAAAAGTAGTGAGTGGTGAGAATATAACGAACTGACTTTATTGAAATTGATTAATGTATTTCGCAATCGTGTAATGGGTAATTATACCATTATTTTATCGTCAATGCGGGATATTGATAAATTATCCCTGCTCGGATTAAAGTGAGCCGATTTTTAACTGTTTATTCATAAATGTAAAACAGTGAATGTTCAATCGTGGAATAACTCAATTAACAATCTGAGTTCGGCGAGTTTCTTCTAAAAAGACAACAGCTTGTCTGAATCAGAATTCACAGAATTTTCAGAATTAAAAAGCGTGATTCACATTAATTTCTTGGTTTTAACCTGAGTTCGGCGAGTTTCTTTTAAAAAGACAACAGGTTGTCTGAATCTTATCTGGTGAATCCCAATGAAGAACAAGAGAATAGTCTCTGCCAGTCCTTCAATCCTTTTCGCGTGTTCCGACTGACCTACTAGGTTTTAAAAGCCTAGCAGGTCTCTGTTTTTTTTATAAAACTCGTAAAATTGAGGTTATTATGTCAGAAGCAACGCAAGAACAATGGAAAGTTTATGGTTACGATACTTTTGCACGTGAAACGTACTTTATTGGTCTATTCGCTACAGAAGCAGAGGCTCAACAAGCGGTCATGCAAATTAATCAACGCTTAGAAAAATACCAAGATGCTGAGTTACGTGATAGTGTTTGGATAGTTCCGCCTACTACTGCTTAATCTGTTCTCAATAACCCCTGTTTATATCGTTCCCAATCAAAAACTGCCCAAGGGTCGCTTTTACGCTCGGGGGCTATATCTCCATGTCCCACAATCCGCCCCATGTCGTTAAGCGCGGGGAATGCCCGTTGTAAAACCTGCGTGAGCTGAATCAATGCCTGATATTGGGCATCGGTATAAACGATTTTTTCACAACCTTCTAACTCAATGCCGATTGAAAAATCATTACAACGGTTACGCCCCGCAAAATGAGAGATACCTGCATGCCATGCACGTTTTTGAAAAGAAACGTATTGAGTGATTTCTCCCAAGCGATTAATACAACAATGTGCTGAAACTTGTAAGTTTTGCAAAGGGGGGAAATAGGCATCAGCTTGAATATCTAGCTGATTTAGAAATAAATCATCAATAAATCTTCCACCAAATTGACAAGGTGGTAGGCTAATCCCATGAATTACCAGTAAATCAATAACGCTACCAACAGGACGCTCATCAACATTAGGCGAAGGACAATGACGGGTGTTTAGCAACCATGCCTTTTCTATATCTAGTTGTAACATAAAGCAATAAATACCTAAGAAGCTATAGCAGTGTACGATTTATCGCCTGTGTTGTTTGGCTGTTTGCATCATTTGCAGGTGAGTTCTGTGTCACGGGTTCAATGCTTGGATTCTCTGTGATGCTATGCTCAGCACAATGATGATGATGGGTATAAACGGCTAAATCATTAGGCAGATGCACGCCACCAAATAAGGACAGGTAAGCAGGGTGACGACTGACTATGCTGGGATGTCCTGAGCAGCAAATATGCTGATTGAGACAAATCACGTGGTCAGTGGTAGCCATGACTAAATGTAAATCATGCGATACCATCAACACCCCACAACCGCGCTGGTTACGAATACGACTGATGAGCTTATACAATTCATATTGTCCCCCCACATCAACCCCTTGAATGGGTTCGTCTAGCACCAATAAGTCAGGGTCGCGCAGCAGTGCCCGTGCTAGTAAAACCCGTTGCAGTTCACCGCCAGAAATTTGTTGTAGTGGTCGTTGTAATAAAGCGAGTCCGCCGACTTCTTCTAAAATTTTATGAATTTGTGAACGGGCTGATGTACCGCTCAAGCGTAAAAAACGTTCTACGGTCAACGGCAACGCCATATCAATGCTTAAGCGTTGTGGCATATAACCAATTTTTAAATGCGCGTGGCGATACACCTGCCCTTGCTGAGGGCTTAATAGTCCTAAAATGACTTTAACTAAGCTCGTTTTACCTGCGCCATTAGGACCAATCAGCGTGATAATTTCTCCCCGTTTAACTGCTAAGGAGACATCCTGCAATGCAGTATATTGCTGAAATCGCAAATAAATATTTTTTACTTCGACCAATACTGACGCTGTTTGATTCATGATGTTTTATGATGTTGTTGGCAACTTGCACAACGCCCTGTTATTTCAATAACTTGATTTTCAATAATAAATCCAAGCGTTCTTGCTTGCAATGCAATACCGTCAGCAATGAGTGGCGTTTCTAACTCTGCCGCATTGCCACATTCTGTACAGATGAGGAATTGCCCAACATGGGGTTTATCAGGATGAATACAACCAATAAATGCATTTAAAGAGGCAATTCGATGAATTAATCCTTGCTGTATTAAAAATTCCAATGCGCGGTAAACTGTGGGCGGTGCAGCACGTCGACCTTCATCGACATGTAAACTTTCTAAGATCGTGTACGCGCCAAGTGGTTTGTGGCTACGCCAAATTAATTCTAAAACTCTCCGTCTTAAAGGGGTAAGACGAGCATCACGTTGTTGACAAATTTGTGTCGCTTGTGCAAGTGCCTGTGTGACACACTGACGATGATCATGTGATGTTCCTGAAAAAGCGAGTGGTGCAAATGATTGCGTAGAAAGTACAGTTGACATGATAAATTCCTTAGTAAAACACCAAGCAGAAACTGTGTTTATTACTGTTATAATGTTACAGTGGTGTTGCAAAATAAAACTACAATATTCAATATATTGCGTTTCAATAGCCCATGTCACAAGTGCGAGATACCTCTACTTAAACTTAAATCATCCCACTATTTGTTATTTGTAAAGGTATCTGTCGCCATTACTCATTCAGGAAATAGCAACAAATCACCCTAACAACCGAATATTCATAGCAACAGGGTCTTTGTTATTATTTTTTGATTCTTCTAGCCTAAATTCAAAAATAAAATCTCGATTTGGCAATTGGGAAGTATTAACCTCTTCAGGCAAATTAGAGCCATGAAAGAAAGCGGCTCGATAAGGTGATTCGTCGTGCCGAGCGTCCGTAATCCATAAACCAGGGGCAATGCGGTCTAAATAGCGCATAAAACCAAATCCGCGATCATCATAATAATGTGAACAATACCCACGAACGACAGACCCTATTTCACCCCATTCAATATTATTTTCAATATTACGTTTAACTGGTAATAAATTCGGAATTAAATAACCCGATAAAAACATATCGGCTTCACGTTTTAAGTCACTTGATATATTTTCAAAAGCAACCACCTCAACACGACAACCATAATTTTGTAATGCCCTGACCACTTGAATAAAGTCACCATCCCCTGTGACTAATAAAACCCTATCCAAATTTTGTGATTGTAAAAGTGCATCTACTGCCATATCTAAATCTGCATTGGCTTTACCATACCGATTACCTTTATCATCCTCATACCATTTGACATTTTTTTGAATGACTTTAAAGCCATATTCACGCAAGACAGAGAAGTAATTATTAATTCCTTTTCTATAAATCACATCTTCTCTTGCGCGTTCAATATCAAAGCTAACGTATGCATTTAAGCGTAAGGCTTCTGCAAAATCACGACAGGCGAATTCCCGTAAAACGTCGTATTGCATTCCATAACCACCATTACGATTTACGTTAGCAACGTCGACATAGACACCTATTTTTGCGTTTGATTTAAATCCGTTCAATTGTTTACCATCCATATTATTAGTTCTGCTTTTTTGTAAAGAGGGATACTTGTTTTTAAGCACTTTTTGTGCCGATAACACTGTCTATTTATACGTTTAAAATAAATGGGTTATCCTAAAAACACAGTGAAAACTTGTCTCAATGCAGAGGAGTCAATCTCCCTTGAAAATAAACAAGCGATAAGTAAATTTCTATGTAGCTAAAATATTGGAGGTAATAAAGAACTTCATTAGATATAATAAAGATTACTTATAACGGCATGAAATAAAATATTATTTTACTTTTTTCTAAGCTAAGTGTGTTTATGATTTATTAATTACTAACTGTTTTTATTCATTTTAACATTAACTGAATCAATGACCAAAATCTACAATACAATAAGTTTCATTATTTATTTTTAATAAAGTTATGTTCAATATGAAATAGATAAATTTATATATTTTATAAAGTTATAAAATCAGTTAAGATAAAAAAGATATATTAATTCTAAGTATGATCGCAATATTTCCCAGCCGTTGCTAACTCCCGATGCAACACACGAAAAGACGTAGAATAAGTTTTTTTCAAACCGTATAATCAATCTTTATTCTTTTAAACAAAAATCTTAGTAAACCTTAACGCTATATCCCTGATGATTCCTTTAGAGAAAATCATTGTTCTGAGTAAAGTTCCTTTGTTTTCTACCCTGAAAACAGAAGATATTCACCGAATCTCTACCATTGCAAGTGAGGAGGCCTATGAAGATGGGCATACCTTGTTTTATGAAGGAGATATTGGCGATAGACTTTATATTGTGGTCACAGGGCAAGTCACCATTTTAAAAAGTAAAGGTGGGATTGAAATTCCGATTGCGACTTTAAAGGAGAATGACTTTCTTGGAGAACTCGCTTTATTTGATGCAGAAACACGAACCGCCACTGCACGCTGTAGTGGTTCTAGTACCTTTTTAGTAATAGACCGCAACGATATGGAGCAATTAGCGCATGAATATCCTGCAATTGCTTTTGGTTTTATTAAAGTATTGATTAGCCGTATGCGTGGTATGCTAAACAATACTAAAAATTAGAGTCTTGTGTTATGCCTGTTAAACTCACTCGTTTTTTTAGCACCCTTTTTTCCATTAAGCCCAACGAGTGGGATAGCGTTTTTTACTTCTTTCTCATTTTCCTCGTTTTTTCCTTTGGAGCAAGTTTTGCGCGTAGCATCGGCATGGCACTGCTCATCCAAAATTTACCAGGTCAACTCCCTTTAATGTTCATTTTAATCGACCTTTCTGTTATGGTCGGTTCGATGGCATATGCAAAATATACAAAAAAAGTCAGTGGTTTACGCATCTTACAATTTTTCTTTATCTCCATGGCAGTTTTTGCCTTTATTATTCAATGTTTACTGATTTTTGTAATCAATTGGCTTCCTGCATTAACGTGGATTTATGGACTTTTTTTTGTTGGCTTTTTCTTCTTTTACGTGCTGATATTTATCCATATCGGTAGTGTTGTTGCCTCCTATTTCAACGCGGTTCAAGTAAAACGAGTGACAACCGTTATTAATGCAGGTATTCCTATTGGCGGTACATTAGGCGGTTTAGTCCTTGTCTTCTGCTTAAAAGTTTTACATTTATCACCTAACTACTTAATTATTGTTTTAGGTCTTTCCTGCCTTGGTGTACTTGCTTTACTCAAAGTCGTGAATGCACGCTTAAGTCCAGTACGCTCCAGTGTGTCAGAAACAAGAGGAATACCAAAAAGTCCCTTTCATGAATTAGTCAGTGCATTTAAATACATCATTAATTCACGACTGATGATTTACATGTCATTAGGATTAATATTCTTCGTCATTGCAAATAAACTACTTGAATATCAATATCAAGTGATTATTTACCCTGCAATTTACCCTGATGCCACTTCACGTACTTCTTTTTTCGCCCTCTATGAAATTTTTGCCAATTTAACATGGCTATTAATTCAATTATTTGTCACATCACGCTTAATTGTTGGCTTAGGCGTAGGCGTAACAAATTTGATTTACCCCATGTTAGCCGCCATCGTCAGCCTGAGCTTATGCCTTTATTTCTATTGGAATCCTTACAATGTGGTTGACAATAGCGTCGGGTTAATGCTCTTACTCGCAGTTATTACACAATTTGTTAATCAAGAAATGCGTGGCGCATTACGTACACCCGCAAATAATTTACTATTTAATGCAATTCCACCCAACCAATGGGGGGTTAACAAAGCCTTTTTAAATGGCATTGTGTTTCCATTTTCTACCACATTAGCGGGTAGCTTTTTAATCTTCATGACCAGTAACAACCAGCTTTTTGATGTTACTGATTTAAGTTACATATTACCCAGTATTGCCCTCATTGCCTCGCTGATTGGTATTGTTATGGCTTTTCCTCAATGGCGTGCTTATAACGAAGGGGTATTTGGGCTACTAAACCGCCGACTTTTCGATCACAATGCAGATATTAACTCAAGAAAAAGTGGAGATTTACGCCTTGTTATCGAAGAAAAACTGAACAGCCATGACCCACATCATGTGATTGCTGCGCTAGAAATGATACGTTTGTTACAGCTAGGACAATTTAGCAATCCCGTAGGCACATTAATGCTAAAAGTCCAGCATACGGAACTAGAAGAGACAAAACCACTAGAATTAGAAGCAAAACATTTAGAAATTGACTCCAAACGCTTGAAAAATGAAGCTAAACATTTGCCAGCAGGTTCAACAGAACGAATAGAATTAGAAGAACAAGTCACTGCATGTCGTAATAAATTAAATCAAACCCGTAATGCATTAGCCACAATTAAAAGTAGCCATTTTGATATTAAAAAACACTGTTTGGATACATTAGCAGCACTTCCGCAAACACATACAAATGCTAATTTTTTAATAGAATTACTCAGCGTTGAATCAGATACAACGATTTTAGCAATCACCTTGAAACATCTATCTTTATTTGGCAATGTGAATTTTAATAATCAAATTGAAAAATTCCTATCGCATAACACTCCACAAGTTTTTATTGAGGCTGCACTGTGTTTGCATAATCATCCTGAATATCGCAATAAAAAAGTAGTTGCAGAAAAGATTCTGCAACGCTTAGAAGAAAATCGGGATTCTGAAGAATTGCCTTTATACCTGTATGCCTTAGGCGAGCTGAAACAACAACAATATATTTTTTACCTATTGCCCTATTTAGATAACAGCCCGCGCCCTGATGTGCGTCTTGCTGCCTTAATGGCATATATGCACATGTTAGAGGGACAATTAGACCCATATAAAGACCGTTTAATTACCGCCTTATCCTCTGAAGACAATCGGATGCGAATTGCGGCGTTACAAGCCTTAAAAGAATGCCAACCCTTAGAAGATTGGACAACTGTGATTGATTTATTAGGCGCAAAAGACCGCGCCGTTGTGAATGAAAGTAAAGAATTATTACGCTTAAGTTTGGGGGTATGTCGTCATGCCTTAATTAAAGAGTTGTTTAAAGAAGATATTTCTGTACAACAACGCTTTGAAATCCTTTCGTTAGTTTATACCCGATTGAATGAATTACAAAAAGAACGTTTACGGCAAATGGCAGATAAATCCTTACAAATGTTTATTAAAATAAACTGCTTAAGTCGTATTCATCGCCAAAGTAAAGAAAAGGGTAAAGCACATGAATTAATTACTAAATTACTGGAAGAAATGGCAGAAAATCAATTACTGCAAGTTGTGACTGTTATTACTTATGAAACGGATGGTAATTTAGAATTTTTCCAACGTGTTACACGTGGATTGCTCTCTAATAGTCGCGCAAATCAAGGTAACGCGCTAGAAGTATTACTCAATGCAGGAGAAAAATATTTAACCGAACGGATTGTTAAATATTTCGATGAACGTTTTACAGATATTCATGTTTATCATCGAGTGCATTTATTGTTATATGACGAACCGTTAGATATTACAGAAAGCAACTACGATACACATTTATTTTTGCTTAATAATGACTTATTAAAGGCTTGCTTGTTTTACAGCTATAAAGATCAAGTGCAAATGCCTCGCTTAGTTTTGACAAAAAAATCCCGCGAATTGCTCATCGATAAACCGCAAAAAAAGAAAGCTGTCGCCGCATAATAAACTGTTTTTTTAAAGATTAAAGGTATCTCTATATTTTACAGAAAGACACTTTCTGATAAAACAAGCGATACCTTTTTGTTTTCTACTTCCCTTGCTACGTAATTAAATTAATATATACTAATATACTAATTAGTAATGCAATCAAAGGGGATAAACTCATGGACATTAATGTACATTTTGGCGAAGGTTTACAAGTGATTACGGAATTTGATGGATTCCATGTGTTAGCTGACCAACCGAAAGACAATGGTGGACAAGGAACAGCACCCGACCCATTTTCTTATTTTTTAAGCAGTTTAGCGGCATGTGCAGGATTTTTCGTTTTACGTTTTTGCCAATCGCGTCAATTAGAAATAGCAGATATTCGCCTGAGTTTGCATAGTAGCCGTGACCCTGCCAGCCATCGCTTAACAGATATTGCAATGACAATACATGTCCCTGAAAGTTTTCCACAAAAATATTTATCTGCGTTAGTACGTGCGACAAACGAATGTAGTGTTAAAAAAGTCTTAGCTGACCCACCAACAATTAGCGTTAATGCAAAAGTGATGGAAAGCACAACCGCATAATTTTTTTATTTTCTGTTTGACCTTACTTTAATCAGCAAGATTAAAACACTGTCTGAATCAGGATTTTCAGGATTAACAGAATTTAAAACCCTTAAACCCAAAAAGTCAGGCGAATCACGCTTTTTAATTCTGCTAATTCTGAAAATTCTGTGAATTCTGATTCAGACAAGCTGTTGTCTTTTTAAAAAATTCCCAGAACTCAGGTAGCTTAATCCAAAGTTTCCCGATATTTCAACATACCAATCACAATAACAACAATCGTAAAAATCAGAATAGGGATTAAATGCGAGAGGCTTTCAGTAAAATTATTACCTTTTAATAATATCCCACGAACTAAACGTAAAAAGTGCGTCAGCGGTAAACACTCACCGATAACTTGCGCCCAGTTCGGCATTCCACGAAAAGGAAACATAAAACCAGAAAGTAAGATAGAGGGGAGAAAGAAGAAAAACGCCATTTGCATGGCTTGGAGTTGATTACGGGCAATGGTCGAGTAAGTAATTCCAACCGCTAAATTTGCCGCAATAAAAACAAGGCTAATTAAGAGCAATAAGCCAATACTGCCCAACATAGGCACATGAAACAATAAGCGGGCAGCAACAAGAATTAAACCCACTTGAATATAACCAATAAGAATATAAGGCACAATTTTTCCCATCATCACTTCTAACGGACGCACGGGCATTGCCAGCAAATTTTCCATTGTCCCACGCTCCCGCTCTCGCGTAATCGCTAACGCGGTAATCATCACCATCGTCATGGTTAAAACCACGCCCATTAATCCCGGCACGATATTGTATTGAGTAATCCCTTCAGGGTTATATAAACGGTGCATTCGTAGTTCTACCGCTGGGGCTTGGCTATGTAAATAGTCCAATGCGCCGTTTAAATCACGGTCTAAACCTGTTTGTACAATTGCTGTAAGGGCAGAAAGCGCGTTACTGGTCGCAGCGGGGTCAGTCGCATCCGCTTGTAATAACAAAACAGGACGTGTTCCACGCACGAGGTCACGGGAAAAATTGGGCGGAATAATAATCGCAAATTGAATATCGCCCCGTTGCAATAAATTAGTTAACTCGTTTTCAGTGGCGGGCGTGCTGACAATTTGAAAATAACCGCTGTAACGAATAGCGTTTAGTAATGTTCTGGCGTGTGGGCTGTGGTCAGCTTGTAAAACGGCAGTGGGTAAGCGTTTTGGGTCAGAATTGATAGCAAAACCGAATAAAGTGAGTTGTATTAAAGGAATGCCGATAATCATGCCAAAGGTTAAACGGTCACGTCGCATTTGAATGAATTCTTTAACCACAATTGCCCACCAACGATGCAGGGTAAAACGGGTTTTCATAAGCTGGTATCCTGCGCACTTTGCATAAGACTAATAAAAACATCTTCCAAATTCGGCTGGGTCAGTGTCCATTGATAACGCGGGTCTTGTTGATAAGGTTGCAAACTCTCATTTAAGGCTTGAGCATTGCGCCCACTGATATGTAATTGATTGCCAAACGCAACAGCTTGTTCAATCGCGGGGAGTTGTTTTAATTGTGCTTGTAATTGCCAAAGCGCGGAACCGCTGACTATCCACGTGTTCAAACCTGAGCCTGTTATCACTTCCTGCACTGTGCCATCGGCAAGTAAATTACCATAAGCAATATACGCAAGACGATGACAACGTTCCGCTTCATCCATATAGTGCGTACTAACTAATGTCGTCATACCATTAGCGGCGAGCTGATGAATTTGTTCCCAAAAATCACGGCGGGCGGCGGGGTCAACGCCTGCAGTGGGTTCGTCGAGTAATAATAGTTGTGGTTCATGCAGAAGACACGCCGCCAACGCAAGGCGTTGTTTCCAACCACCTGATAAAACGCCCGCGAGTTGGCTGGCACGAGTGCTTAAGCCTAATTGTTCTAAACTGGCTGAAACACGTTGTCGACGGTTATTGAGATGGTAAAGACGGGCGATAAAATCGAGATTTTCTCGAATAGTTAAATCTTCATATAAACTAAATTTTTGCGTCATATAACCGACTTTTTGCTTAATTTGGTTAGAATCTCGCAAAATGTCGTAATTAAGGCAAACCCCTTGCCCCGTGTCGGGTGTGAGTAACCCACACAACATGCGCATTGTCGTGGTTTTTCCGCTGCCATTAGGACCTAGAAAACCATAAATTTCACCGCGTTTGATACGCAGGGCTAAATTATTGACAACACAACGTGTACCAAATGTTTTACTGAGTTGCGAGACATCAATCACAAACTCGTTTGTCGCATCTGTGGGGCGTAGATTAATGAGGGCTGGCATGAGTGTTGAACTATTGCTTATTGAGTTGTTGTTTTTTCCAATCATCCGTTAAGCAACCTGCAAATCCCCAATTTTCTTCTGCAATTTCTTGAATAACGATATGGGTATGTTCTGGTTTTTTACCTAAGATACGCACCAGTGAATCAGTGATTTCTTGAACGAGTTGTTGTTTTTGTTCGCGGGTAATACCTTGAATAACTTGTATATTAATGTATGGCATAAAAGTACCTTTAAGTTTCGTAAAGACTACTGAATTATATGACAAGTATTATTTCTCAATAAAAAATGATTTGGTAGTGCTCAGGATTTAAAAGCGTCATTCGCATTAATTTTTTGTTTTAACCTAAGTTCTGCGAATTTTATTTTATAAAACTCGCAGAATTGGAGTTATATTAACAAGCTATAGCTTGTATTTTATAAATACAGGCTATAATATGTATTAAATAATTCTTTTAAAAATTTAAGGTTAACCGCTCGTTATGGAATTTTCTATTAAAATTTTGAATCAATTACGTCCCATCTTGCGTAGCTTTCGTAAAGCGCAAAAACTAACACAAACAGATATTGCGAAGCGGTTGGGCATTACTCAACAAAGCTATGCGCAATTAGAAGCAAACCCTGCTACCGCGAGTTTAGAAAGACTCTTTAAAGTGTTGGCTATATTAGAAGTCGATATTATTTTGAGAGAAAGAGTAGTAGATGTTACAAAGGTTATTCCTGATATGAAAAACCTTGCGTCTCTGAGTCAGGCAAATTTAGATGCTACAAAGGTTATTCCTGATATTTTTGATATAAAAAAAGAATTATCATATGCGTTTGATAGTTTAAAGAAAAAGCGGTGATACATGGGGAAAAGTTTACAAACACTGAATGTTTTGACAAATGGTGTTCTTGTTGGAAAATGGGAATACACGCAAAATAAAGATAGCTTTGTTTACGACAATAATTGGGTTAAACATGGCTATCCCTTGTCTCTCTCTTTACCTTTCACCGCAGATAATCAACGTTATCAAGGAGAAGTTGTTACTAACTTCTTTGATAATCTATTACCTGACAGCGATGTAATTCGCCGTCGTCTAGCTGTTCGTCACCGTGCAACAGACACTTCGCCATTTCAACTCCTAGCGACTATTGGACGTGATTGCGTTGGCGCAATCCAACTATTACCGCCTGATAAAATACCGACCGATTTACAAACCATTCAAGGAAAACTGCTAGATAATTCTGAAATTTCACAATTATTGAAAAATATCACCGTAAAAAATAGTTTTAACGAATTTGAAGAAGATTTACGTATTTCAATTGCAGGTGCACAGGAAAAAACAGCATTACTTTTTCATAATCAACAATGGTTATTACCACAAGGAAGTACACCCAGCACACATATTTTTAAATTACCGATAGGGTTGGTTGGTAATACACAAGCGGATATGCAAACCTCTGTAGAAAATGAGTGGTTATGCTCAAAAATTGTTCAGGCTTACGGAATAGACATTGCACAGTGTGAAATCGCACAATTTGAAGAACAAAAAGTGTTGATTGTAGAACGCTTTGATAGAAAGCTTGCGAGTAATCAACAATGGATTTTACGCCTTCCTCAAGAGGATTTTTGCCAAGCGTTAGGCGTATCATCACTGCATAAATATCAAGCAGAAGGCGGAGCAGGGATTGCGGATATTATGCGAATTTTAAATAGTTCTGAGCAAGCAACAGAAGACCGTAAAACTTTTTTTAAATCACAACTCATTTTTTGGTTATTAGCCGCTTGCGATGGACATGCGAAGAATTTTAGTATTTTTCATTTACCTAACGGTAATTATAGGCTAACGCCATTATATGATGTTTTATCTTTTCATCCCATTGCTGTAACAGGCAAAAATAAAATACCTTTTCAAAAATTAAAGTTAGCAATAGCGGTGCGGGGAAAAAGTGGGAATCACTATTTAGTCAGCAAAATTCAACGACGACACTGGCTTGAACAGGCTAATCAAGTGGGACTTGGTGAGAAAACGGCTGAAATAATCCTTGAAGAATTACACAATTCAACAGAGCAGGTATTAACAAGTGTTGAAAAATGCTTACCCCCTAATTTTCCACTAAACCTTGCAGAAACGATTTTCAACGGGATTCGCAAACAAGGTGCGTTGCTCTTCCATTAACGCACCTTACCCTTAACCCTTCCTTACCTACCCCACCTTAATCTGCAACATCTCCTCCCCATCCTCACCACTTAAATGCACTGCACAAGCAATACAGGGGTCAAAGCTGTGAATCGTGCGTAAGATTTCTATGGGTTGTTTTGGATTTTGGAGTTTTTGCCCTTGCAAAGCAGCTTCATATGCACCTGTTTGTCCTTGCGCATCACGTGGGCCTGCGTTCCATGTAGTCGGGACAACAGCTTGATAATTAGCAATTTTACCGTTTTCTATCACTATCCAATGCGCTAATGCGCCGCGTGGGGCTTCCATATAGCCAACGCCTTGGGCTTGTTTTGCCCATGTGTTGGGATGCCATTGGGTATCATTAAAGGTTTTCGTGTCGCCTTGGCGGATATTGTTTAATAAGTTGTCGTACCATATTTGCATTTGGTCGGCGACGATTTTACTTTCTAAACTACGCGTGGCAGTGCGTCCGAGTGTGGAATAAAGCGCGCTTATCGGTAAATCTAATTGACGTAAGCTACTATCAACCAATTCTTTAGTTTGGGCGTGTCCTGTGGCGTAGAGCATTAAAACACGGGCTAAAGGCCCAACTTCTACCGCTTTTCCGCGCCAGCGGGGGGATTTTAGCCATGAGTAGCTTTTTTCGACATCCAGTTGTTTATAAGGCGGGGTTGGGCCATCGTAGTGTAGTTTGGTTTCTCCGTGATAGGGGTGTAAGCCTTTGTCTTTTCCACTTTGATAGTCGTACCATGCGTGACTGACAAACTCTTGAATCTGTTCAGGGTCATTTAAATCGACGGGGTGTATTTCTTGTAAATTGCGGTTGAGAATTACGCCCGCAGGAATGAGATTGTTAGCTGGATTTTGTAGCCCATTTTGTGGGAAATCGCCGTAAGTCATGAAGTTGCCTAAGCCTTCGCCTTGTTGTGCCCAATCTTTATAAAAGCTGGCGATGGCAAGCGTATCGGGTAAATAGACTTGTTCGACAAAAAGCCGCATTTGTTGAATGATGTCATTCACTTGGGCTAAGCGTTTGGCGTTTAAGGCAGAATCAGAATTGAGGTCGATAGCACAGGGAACACCGCCGACGACAAAATTGGGATGGGGATTTTTTCCGCCGAAAATTGCATGAAGTTTGGCAACATCGCGTTGCCATGCAAGGGCTTCTAAGTAGTGTGAAACCGCCATTAAATTGGCTTCAGATGGAAGTTTGTAGGCAGGATGTCCCCAGTAGCCATTGGCAAAAATTCCTAATTGTCCGCCTTCAACAAAGCCTTTGAGCTTTTTCTGCATGTCGCTGAAGTAGCCTGCTGAGGATTTCGGGTAGTGGCTGATAGATTGGGCAAGGTCGGCAGTAGCTTTGGGGTCGGCTTGTAGGGCTGAGACGACATCGACCCAGTCTAGGGCGTGTAAATGATAGAAGTGCATGACGTGGTCATGTATGTATTGCGCCCCTATCATGAGGTTACGGATTAATTGGGCGTTGGCAGGAATGGGGTAATTTAAGGCGTTTTCTACGGCGCGAATTGATGCCATGCCATGCACGAGGGTGCAAACACCGCAAATCCGTTGCGCAAATGCCCACGCATCACGCGGGTCGCGCCCTTGTAAAATAATTTCTATGCCACGCACAGAAGTCCCTGACGAGTAAGCGGATTGAATCACTTGATTGTCATCAACTTGGGCTTCTATGCGTAAATGTCCCTCGATGCGCGTAATGGGGTCAACAACAAGGCGTTCGTTCATGCGGATTCTCCTGCGCTTTCGTCTAAATGCTCGGCTATCATTTCGGTTAAACCGACAATCGGCATGTTCATTTCGTACTCTTCCATGCCTTCTTCCATCACCGTGCGACAGTTAGCGCAGGCGGTGACGAGTTTGTCGACGTGGGCATTTTTTAATTGGGTGACTTTGCGATTAAAGACTTTGGTGCGTAATTCTGCTGCGTCTTCTATCGCGCCAACCCCGCCACCACCGCCACAACACCAGTTCATTTTTCCCGAGTCTTCCATTTCGACGAAGTCTTTAACAACTAAGTGCATGAGTCGACGCGGTTGTTCTATCACACCGCCACGGCGCACGAGTTGACAGGGGTCGTGGAAAGTCATTCGTTCTGTTTCCATGCCTGTCAGTTTTAATTTGCCTTGTGCGTAGAGGTCGTCGAGCACTTCGAGGATGTGACGGACACGAAAATGGAACGGTCTGCCCATTAAATTCGCGCCTTCCCAACGAATGGCGGTATAGGCATGACCACATTCGGGGCTGATAACGGTTTGTACTTGTAATTGTTCCGCAGCGTGAACAATACGGCTTACCAGTTGTTTTGCAATGTCAGATGAGCCAATTTGAATCCCGCTGTTAGTCGCTTCATAGGCTTCGGTGGCGAGTGTCCACGTTTTGCCCGCATGTTTCATAATTTTGGCAATCGCTTCTAAGTATTCGGGGAAGTTGATAATTTCCATCGAAGAAAGCAATACCATGTATTCCGCACCGAGTTGGTCGAAGGGAATCGTTAAGCCTGTGGCTTTTTCGATATGTTTGACTTGGGCTTGTAACGCGGGGAGTTTTAAGCCCATGGGGCTACCTATCGTTACGGCTCGTTGTGAAGCCCCAATTAAGCCCTCGGGCGCGTGACCTGCGGCAACCATCCCCTCTCGAGTTTTGCGCACCATTGAGACAATATCGTTGCCAACAGGACAGACCAGCGAGCACCGTCCGCAAAGGGTGCAACTGTTATAAACCAGTTCTTGCCAATCGGCTAATTCGGCATCGGTGAGTTTTTTGGTAATGCCGAGCGTGACTTTTAAGCGTCCTAATAAGGTATATTCTTGCTCCCAAACTTTGCGCAAGGGTTCAACTTTATGAATAGGCGTATATTTTGGGTCTTGGGTCTCTGTGTAAAATAAACAGGCTTCTGCACACATGCCACAATGGACGCAACTTTGTAAATAAGCGGCTGTCGCTGCATCAATTTGATTTTTTAAGGCGTTATAACCACGTTCAAAAGTAGCCGTGCTCATGCTTCAACTCCTTTACGGGCTGCATCCGCACCGTTATAAAAGCGGGCAATAAATAGGCTAAAAGCGTGCATTAATTTAGTAAATGGGAATAAAATCATTAACAATTGCACGCTGAGCAAGTGTAAAGCGAGTATTAATTGATAAGAGAAAAAGAGATGATGGTAAGCCAAATATCCTGTTAAAACAGGTAGAAACGTTACTAGCCATACAATATAGTCCATGCGAGTAGAGAGAAAACGCAAGACTTTATCTTGTAAACGATGAATTAAGACACCCAGTAATGCGAGCAAGGTTAAAACTGTTATAAAATCAATGATTGGTGAGGGCAAGCCCGCCCATGAAAACCCCAGAATTTCCGCAAAAAAAGCAATGTGCGGAATAAAAAGCAACAAAATAAAAAAGATGCCTAAATGAAAAACATAGCCTAATAAAATCGTGAGTTTCGAGCGGGCAAAAGTGCCTTGATACACCCAAGAACGAGAAACAATTGTGCGTAATCCGCCTTCTACGGGATTGCCTCGCGCCTCCGCATAATTCGGCTTGCGTCCCAATAATAAAATTTCGAGCAACCGTAGCACGATGCCCACACAGAAAATAAAAAAGGCAATTTGAAAGCCCGTACCACGCGCCCATAATAATAATGCGCCTTCGTCCATTATTTCCCCCCCCTTTCATTTTTACCGTCTTCGCGGGTTAAATCGTGAATCGTGACGACTTCCCGTTGTGTATCGGCTTGTGATTTTTTATTAAGATTTAATACGGTTGCCGCCATGCCTGCGCCAATCCCGATAATACTGGCGTAAGCGACTGTACTGCTTAAACAGGCAGTAGGTACAGAAAGGGCTTTGTAAAAACTGCCTGCATCCCAAAAATTCGGCTCAGAACAACCTAAACAGCCGTGACCGCTTTCAATGGGGAAGCTCACGCCATCATTCCATTTTAAAGTGGCGCAGGCGTTGTAAGTCGTTGGCCCTTTACAGCCCAATTTGTATAAACACCAGCCTTGTTTAGCCCCTTCATCATCAAACGTATCGGCAAACAAGCCTTTATCGTAAAACGGACGACGATAGCAACGGTCATGAATGGTTTGCCCGAAAAAGGCTTTCGGACGTTTTAAAGCGTCTAAGGCGGGTAAAGTGCCAAAAGTGACGAGATGGGCAATAACGCCTGTGATAACGACGGGAATCGGCGGACAGCCTGAGACGTTGATAATGGGCTTATCGGTAATGACTTTATCGACTGCTACCGCGCCTGTTGGATTTGGATTGGCTTGCGGAATACCGCCAAAAGCGGCACAACTGCCGACAGCAATAATGGCTTTTGCATCCTTTGCGACATGTTTCAAAATATCGAGATTGCTTTCGCCTGCAATGGTGGAATAGCCCATGTTACCCAGTGGCACAGAGCCGTCGACGACTAACAAGTATTCGCCTTTGTGTGCCGTCATTGCGTCGATACGGGCTTGTTCGGCGGCATCGCCTGAGGCGGCTTGTAAGGTGTGGTGATAATCGAGTGAGATATAATCAAATATCAGGCTTTCGATGTTGGGTGAATGTGCACGGGTCAGTGACTCACTACAGCCTGTACATTCTTGAAAGGAAAGCCAGATAACGGAAGGACGTTGTGCTTTTTCTAACGCCCGCGCAATTTGCGGAATTAGGCTGGATGATAATCCCATCATGCCCGCCGCGACGGTACAGAATTGTAAAAAACCGCGTCGACTCATGCCTTGAGCGCGGAGAGAGTCACCAATCGTTAATTTACTGTCCATTTTCTCCCCCTTGGTTTAACGAGTTAGTGTTATAGATAATTATTATTTAATAATATACTAATGAAAAAAAATATAGCTTTTGTTTAATTTATTGTCCACGAAAGGCACGAAATACACGAAAGATGTAAAACAAAAAATCTATTAGGTTTTGTGGATGTAATAGGTGTTTGTTTTTTTAGAAAATTTGCTGGAATTCAAGTTGTGGATGTGGGCGGTAGTTCCATGAAAAAATTTTGCATTCGCTGATTGTTTTCAGTGGTGTTTAACGCAACAGCAATATTGGGTAGGCTTTGATTTAAAAATTCAATACAGCGTGGTTCTAGTGTGTGAAAAGAACCTAATTCTATTACGCCTTTTAAGTGGTTTTCATACAAAATTGGAAAAACTAATAGCACACGCGGGGTTGTGTTGCCTAGTCCTGAGCGAATCAGCATGTAATCTTCAGGAATATCCGTGATAATAATCGGACGACCTTCTAATGCGGCTTGTCCAATAATGCCCTCACCTAATAGAAATTCATTCGCAATCGTTTTGCGCTGGTGATAAGCCGAACTTGCTAAGAGTTTTAGTGTGGTCACTTCTCGTGGAATAAGTCCGTAAAATGTACCCACTTGCATATCTAAATAACGGGTTAAGAAGGTAATTACTTTTTTTGCAAGCAAGTATTTATCTTGCTCTCCGCTCATCTGCTCATTTAATTGCGCTTGTCCTGTTTTTAACCAATCTTGTAATAAGTTTTTTTCGTTGGCTTGTCGTAACATGGTGGTCATGTTAGAGAGGGCAAGTCCTAACTGGTCATTGTTAGAAAGTAGTTCTATTTGACAATGATAGTCACCAACAGAAATGGCATTGGTTTGTTGAATGACACGGTATAAGCCTATTTGTAAACGTCGCACGGTGTCTAATAAATCACCAATTTCATCGTGTCCATGATAGGGATAATCTTGCTTTTGGTTTAATTGTCCACTGGCTAGGTGTTGTAAATAACGGCAGAGATGTTGTAAGGGTTTTGTGATGTAATACGATAAGAGGAGGATTAACAGTAATGCAAGTCCTAGCAGTAACACACCGCCGAAGACAAAGCTCCATTGTGTTAAGCCTTGTTCTGTTGCAATCGCAAGACGGCGAGGAATATCAACAATGACTAGCCATGTGTTTTTACTCACGCCTAAACGAATAGGTACACCATAGCCGATGTAATCTATTTGATTGATTTGGCGTTGATGAAAAAAGGGTTTGGCTTTGGTTATACCTGTTAAGATTTGTTCATCGTAAGAAATAGCATTTACTGATTGTCCTACATGGGATTTATCGTAGCTAATGACGACAGTGCTATCATCGGCATAAACTTCAAACAAGGCATCAGATAGATTCGCAACACGAATATTGTTTAAATACGATAGGCTATCGGTTTGAACATCAACACCAACCAAGCCGATTAATTTTTTTTGGGGGTTGAGTAAAGGGACAAGGAAAGAGATAACACGAATATCTTGTTTTGTTTGTGTAGAAATAAGATGGGGGCTAAGAATTTGCTCTTGTTCTGAACTTTGTATTAATTGATAACTTTCTTGTAGCTTATTGCCAACCGTTTCCATAACGCCTGCGCCTGTTGCGTTGCGTGTCCAATAAGCTTTAAAATATCCATTGTTATCAACAAATTCAGCGGATGACTCTTTAAACGGGTTGTTTGTTAAGGCAACATAAATCGCAAAAACCGTTTGGTTTTTTTCAATATAGCCTTTTAAATGCGTGTCCAAAATAGGACGATAGTTTGTAATGTTGGAAGTGCGAAGCGTGCTTTCTAATAAGGTTGCAAGTGTACGCACTTCACTAAAAGGCATTTCTAATTCTGCCTTAACAAAACTTGCATATTGATGAGTAATTGCTTCTGTATATCGTTGGGCGCGTTGATTAGTAAGGCTATTATTTTCTTGAGCTATCAAGAATAAAAGACTAAACACGCCCAGTGCTACAAAACTTAGAATGGGTAACGCAAGTTTAGTGGCAATTTTCATCGGATAAAACGCGATTTGTAGGGGTAAAGCTTGTTCTACAAGAGAACTTGCATATTTAAGTTGAACGTAGCATAGCAAATAAGCGTCTTTAAGAAATAGACCTTAGTTTGTTTCATCATGACATGGCAACGCGCTACATCCACAAAACCAGTCGTGTTGTATGCAACAGAAACTTGTTAATCGCGTTTATCTGAAATAAAGCTACAGATAAGGACTCATCCCTATTCTTTCTTACCCCATGAGCGCACACTTCCTACATCAACGTGTACAAAGTTTGAACCCGCATAGTATCCAACTCCACCACGTTGCATGAGCACGGCTGTTTGGTAAATTTGGTCAATATTTTTGTCAGGCAGACGAATATCAGCCGCTTTACCTTCCATATGTAAACTGTTTTTAGCAACCCCTGAGTTTTTGCGACGTCCTCTTAACATCGCGTTTGTTTCGGGGGAGCGGTAGCCAGAGATTAATTGTAGTGGCTCTGGTGTTGAAAGTGCTTGTTGTAAGTCATAAAACAAGTCTAACAAGTTTAAATCGATGGCGTGTACATCGTCGGTTCGATGGTCACGAAAAAGTTGGTTGATTTTGTTTAAGGCAGATTTAACGTAAGCCCCATTTGACCAATATATAATTTCTAAGTCTTCATTGGTGTTCAGGTTAGCAAAAGAGAGCTTTTTCTCTTTTACAACAAGGGGTTGTGTCTTATCCCAAATGGCGTTAAACGATTCTATATCTGAGGGTTTATGTTTGTCTTGGCTCGCTAATACCAATTGTGGCAATGTTAGCAGTCCTGTGCTAGCGAGTAGTGTGTTGTATAGAAATTGACGGCGCGTCGTTTTTTTACTAAACGTCATGTATATATTTCCTCTTTATCGCTAAAAACTGGCACGCAAAGTACCGCTACGATTGTTTTTAACATCGTATGAATCGCAATTATTTCATTTTTGACTAAACGTCAAAATTTGACGCGGACTAACGCCAAAATAATCGCCCAAGTTAAGAAGTGCATCACAAAGATTGTGATTTTCTACTGCTGATGATGAGAGGTAAGCGGTAAAATCGCTCACCTCACACCCTATCAATCAACTGCGTTCCTTGCTGTTTAGCTTGTCCATCCTAATACAAGTTCTTTCATTTGTACAATGACAATCATTTTACTTTCTTGCAACGACTTGTAATTTCGTTAAAGCTTGTAGCGAACGTTCATCGTGTTGATAGATGTCATCCCGAAATTGCATTGTTCCCTCATCATCAATCCATGCTGTCCAATAGAGTAAGTACACGGGTAAGGGTTGGTCTAAATTGACAATGCGATGTTTACCTGATTGGATGGCTTTTTGAATACTGTCTTTATTCCACTTATCGCTGTTTCCTAACACATAGCTTGCTAAGTTCAGCGGTTGTTCTACGCGGATACAGCCAGAACTTAATGCACGGTCGTTGAGACCAAATAGGCTACGTTTTGGGGTGTCATGCAGGTAAATTGAAAATTTATTCGGGAACATAAATTTGATTTTCCCTAATGCGTTACCATCCCCAGGGTTTTGACGTAATTGGTACGGGAAGTTTGAAGAGCTGACTTGTGACCAATTAATTGCTTGTCCGTTTAATTCAGTCCCATTGGCAAAAACCCGCATATTTTGCCGTGATAAGTAAGACGCATCTTTGCGGAGTTTTGGTAAAATATCTTTGACAGCAATGCTATAAGGAACGCCCCAGTGTGGATTTAAGACGAGATAAGTCATTTTTTCCGTAAAAATAGGGGTGTTACGGTCAGTTCTTCCAACCATGACTTTCATGTCATAAATCCGCTTTCCATGTTCATAAACATCTAAGCGATAAGCGGGAATATTGACAAGGATATATTGCTCGCCAAAATCTCTTGGTACCCAACGCCAACGTTCCATATTGAGCTTAATTTGTTCAATTCGTTCAGCAAGCGAGATATTCAGCATTTTACGGCTGCTATCTCCTAAGACACCATCATCAGCAAGACCATGACGTATTTGGAACGATTTCATTGCATTGACTAATTTATTATCATAAAGCTCTTCATCTGTACGCTTTGATTCATCAGTCAATTCCCCACTAAAACGGAGGCGTTCCCGTAATAACTTAATTTGTGGGCTACGCTCATTGGGTTGGATTTTTTTTCCTAACGGTAAAGTAACCCAATCCCCTGCTGTTTTTAGATAATCGTTATAAACCTTTAATGCTGTGCGTAAGCGTGCATATTCCAAATGGGGCGGGGGCAAACTGGCTAAAAAAGCATCCATCGGCTGTGCGCTGGATAATGCATTTTCTAAAGCACTAACACCATCCCATGGGATTTCTGGAGCGATATACCACTCTTTATTTACCGTTTTCGGATTAATACGACCATCATGGACATGTGAACCGTACAATAAAAAGGCATCGGTATATAACATCTCTAATTCTGCAAGGGCTTCAAGCGTATTAGGATATTGTGTTGTCAGTCTTTGCAATAATGATACCGAATAGACTTCTGGGTTTAAGCCTTCTAATTCTGCTTGCGCAAGTGTATTGAGTAATGCTTTACCTTGTGCTGTCAATGTATGCTCATTTGTCCAAACGGGATTATAAGCACGATGGCTATAGAGTTGTTTTTGTTGCTCTACGCTTTGTAGGGTTTTATTAGCTGTCTTTAAAATGACAGTGGGTTGTGCTAATTGTTGCGCCAATTGTTTTGCAAAAGGGGTTTCTGGCGGGGCAAGTACCACTTCAGGAACAGCAGGTTCTGTCGGTGGTGTTGATTCCACAACAGGCGATAGAGGGTCTATGGGGGCAAGTGTAGGGGAAGGGGTTAAGGCAGGGTTTGCTTCAGCAGACTCCAATGCGTAACTCATTGGTGTTGCCAGTCCTATCCCAATTGATAAGCTAAGATAGCCCATCATGCGTCGTAAGATATGAGAACGATAAGCAATTTTCATAATAATAACCTGATTCTTAAAAAGGCGAAAAGCGTGAGCATATGAACAACACCGCGAGAAAGTTTCCGCCAATCCATAAGGAATAAATGGTGAGTTCGGATGTCGTCGCCCTCTTGGCAATAAGTCTTATCAAAAGACGTGCCGTGCTAGCTATATTAATAGTAGCGATTAATAGAAAATTTTACAAATTAAATAGATAGACTAAAAAGGACAAGTAGAATCTGAAGTATGACTACTTGTCCTAAAATAATGGCTGATAGTTTAAATGTGGTGAAAAATAGCGAGAATTTAAACCCTCACTTTATAAATCATTGCGACATTCAGGAATGGAGAGCGTTTGCCCATCAAAGGTAATTTGACAACTATATGTGCCATTATCCATTAGGGGTAAATTAGCCGTTGTCACTTTATTTGCGGTTGCACTGGGCGGCGTTGTAGGAATGACTTGGCTTTGTGGGAGTAAGGTACGATTGCGGAAATAACCATATAAACGGTCTAACCCATTATAAAAATAGTAAACTAAAGGAACTTGGCTATTGAGTTCATACTGTTCATTTAACGCATCAAAATGATTTGCATTAGTCACTTCAATGTAAGACAAATGACTTTGAGAGCCTTCAATTTGTTGATTTAAGCCATAGTAGGAGCGAGAGCTAAAATTGACATGCGCAAGCGCATCATCTTGACCGTGAATAATAATTGCAGGTTTGCCTCGTAAATTACCCGTTAAAATTGCTTCACTTAAACCTTCTTGCACACGTCGAGCATTATTTTGTTCTGTACTGGTTAAAGCACTGCCTTCAGTTGCAACAATACCAGTTGTGCCCGTGAATAAGCGACGTAAGCATAAAGCACCTTGCAAATACTCATCTAATAACCCATTGTTATTGATTGATTCCCGATAGGGAATACCACTGCCATTATTACCGTAGTTATTCACTAAATCCGTGCCACTGGTGGGCGGAAAGCCACTGCTGGATAAGTAATCATCCGTCAAATCATAAGCATATTTAGCCCGCACGGTGCTTGTATCAGGATTTGTCCCTGCATAACTATAGCCACATAGATTTTCTGTGACGCTAAAACGTCCATAAGCGTTTGCATATAAAACGCTTAAACCTGCATACACGGAGCTATCCCAATATATATCGGACATCGCTGCTGTTGTGCTTAAAATGCCATAATCTTTTAAACGTTGCCGTGCTTCTTCCGCTTGTGCGTTGATGGTTGTGCTGGTTAATAACCCTTGTGCATATAATGCACTACAACGTCCCCGCGAGCCTGCAATCTCTGACACGCTTGAGTTAACACTCGCACAAGGTTGGTAAATATTCTGATAAGTCAGTGCATCAAATAAACTTCTGCCATGTACTGCATTAAAATAACTCGTTTTACCATATTTGATAGTGAACCCATTAGTATTGGCTAATTTTCTAGGGCTAATCGTAGGCGATAAAACCACTACCCCATCAATTAAGCCATTCGTATCCTGTTCTGCTGCTTGCAAAACCGCCTCACCACCTGTTGAGGTTGCTGCCGCAATGATTAACGTATTTTCCGCTGTTAAAACATTGCTTGATTGACTAGAACCATAATTCTCTTCAAAATTTAAAACATACAAAGCAAATTCAATGGCATCAAGCAAATTCGCGCCCCATTCGGCTTCGGGATTTTTCTTTGAATGCGCGGCTTTATAAGCAATACGATAAGGATATGTGGAACTAAATGCCGCTAAATCTAAGGCATCAGAACCCTGAGCGACAAAATTCGGCGTAGTTGTCACATCGCGAGCGGTTTCTGTGGCTAAACGGCGCACACCATCAATTAAAAAAACCGTGTTGGTGTTCAAATCATGTTCACCAACGCCCGCACCTTTATCGGTATAAACCACCGCACAATTATTTTTTAATCCCCATTCCCCTGCTAGCCCGACCGCACTATAAATGCCACGAAATTCAGGGCTTGCCGTTGCAACAATGCAAGGAGAACTCACATTAAAATTATTAGGAATTTGCAACATGACAGATACATTTTTACCTGTTGTATCATCCAAATAGCCAAGATATTCTTTACCCGCTACTAAACCATCTTCACTGGCTGGCATTGCAAATGCTGTTGTTGCCGTTGCGCCATATAATGTGCCGTATCCTGATGTTGTCCGCATATCATGGGTTGCTTGATATTGAGAAATCAGGGTTGCTTTACGAATTTCTGACGAAGTGGGATTAATGGGGTCTGTCCCTGTCGTAGGGGGGTTACGTAGTCCCCCAACACCGACCCCAGCCGTTAATAAATCATCACTTAATCCATCATATTGTGAAGTAATTAAGGTTTGTTTTTCGGTATCTGGTGTTGTTGACCCTCCTGAGTCGCTACCACCGCCACCACCTAAACTCGCCACTCCTGCGGCGGCAGCGAGTCCTAAAATAATACCTAAGGTTGCATTACCATCTACACAACCACCCAATAAGGTGAGAGATAACAATAAAGCAGAGGGTTTTAAAAACGAAAAATTACGTATGCGCATCTCGAAGGGTCTTCATCAAGTGAAACAAGATTACTGGTTGAGCGAAAATCTATGAGAATAAAGTGAATTGATTTTTATTGGATATAACAGCTAATCGCTTGGTGTACCAATAAAAAACCCGCCATTCAGCGGGCATATAAGTGATATGCATCTTAACATTATTCTTGATAGGTTTCAGGATTATCGCTATCACTTAATTTGCAAAAATGCTAGCACTGTTTAGCTATATGGTGCAGATTGGAAAATGCTTTCTCTCGTTAAAATACTTTCAATACATTGTGCAGGTACAGGTGGACTGAACAAATAACCCTGTGCCATTTCGCATTTGTGGAAATGTAAAAATGCTAATTGTTCTACTTCTTCCACACCTTCTGCAATAATCGATAAGTTTAAGCTGTGCGCCATCGCAATAATGGCTGTTGTAATCGCTGCATCGTCTTTGTCGATACAAATGTCTTTAATAAAAGAACGGTCTATCTTTAATGTGTTGACAGGAAAACGTTTTAAATAATTCAGTGCTGAGTAACCCGTTCCAAAATCATCAATGGCGATTTGTACGCCCATTTCCTGCAATTCTTTTAAAACTTTATAACAATTATGCGCACTTTCATCGCCAATAAATAAACTTTCAGTCACTTCTAATTCCAATAAAGTCGGCGGAAAATGGGTATATTCTAAAATCTCTTGAATTTTGCTTAATAAACTGGATTGCTGAAATTGACGGCTAGAAATATTTACTGCAATCCGTACAGGCGGTAACCCCCTATCTAGCCAATCTTTGCCTTGTTGGCAAGCCGTGTGTAGTACCCATTCACCAATAGGAACAATAAGCCCCATCTCTTCTGCGAGCGGAATAAAACGGTCAGGCGGAACCATGCCCCCAAGCTCCGTATTTTCCCAGCGTAATAAGGCTTCTAAACCCGCAACCCGTTTACCCACTAACTCAATTTGTGGTTGATAATATAAACGTAATTCGTCCCGCTCTAACACTTTACGTAATTGATTTTCAAAAACGAGGCGTTTGACAGCGGCATCATTCATTTCTACTTTAAAGAATTGATAATTATTTTTACCCTGAGCTTTTGCGCGTGAGCGTGCAACATTCGCATTGCGCAATAAATTCTGTGTATCCTCGCCATCACTGGGATAAATACTAATTCCCACACTGGCAGTGATTACAACCTCATGTTGCTTTTCTAATGTAATCGGCTGGCGAATGGTTTCTAATAATTCTTGGGCGACGTGGCTGGCTTCTTTAATCGGATTTTGTGTTGTTTGTAAAATTAATAAGAACTCATCGCCCGCCATTCGTGCGGTAATTGTCCCTTTAGGCGCGTGTAAACTGCGTAAACGATAAGCAACTTCGCGCAAAAGTTGGTCGCCAAAATTATGCCCTAATGATTCATTAATGATTTGTATGCCGTCTAAATCCAATGACATCAGGGCAAAAGTAGAATGGCTATGGCTTGCATTTTCAATCGTTTGACGTAAATGTTCTAAAACAAGATTTCGGTTGGGCAAGCCTGTCAAAACGTCATAATTGGCTAAATAGACTAACTGTTCTTCTGTTTCTACTAAACGGCGATAACGATTTAAACGGGTAATTGTTCGCACACGCGCCCGTAATTCAGCACGGTCAAACGGTTTACTCATAAAGTCATCAGCCCCTACTTCAATACCGCGCAATCGTGATTCTCTATCGTCTAATGCGGTAATCATCACAATGGGCAACTCTGCTAGTTTAGGATTCGTGCGTAAGTGCAGACACACTTCAAAGCCATCCATACCAGGCATCATGACATCTAATAACATCAAATCAGGGACAACCTCTTCTGCTTTTCGCAATGCTTCTTCACCGCTTTCCGCAAAAATAAGGTTGTATCCTTCTGATTCTAAAAGCACTTCAACGGTATAACGTGAAACGATTTCATCATCAACAATGAGTACTGTGCTTTTATCCGCCATAATTGAGTCGCTAAGATTCGTAAATTGAAGTGGCGTAAATTTGTTACCGAGTAACAATTAACTTTTGTATCCGTGCTTGTAAATCCGCACGATTAAACGGCTTACAAATCACGTCATTTGCTCCAACATCTAAGCAACGCTGTTTAGCGGTTGGGTCGTCCCATGCTGTAATCATAATCACGGGTATTTGTGCCAATTTGGCATTTGCGCGTAAACGACGACAGACTTCAAAACCATTCATACCAGGCATCATGACATCTAAAATCATTAATACGGGATGAATAGACTCAGCTTTGTCTAATCCCTGCGCGCCGTCTTCTGCAAAGAAAAGCTGATATTCGTCTGACTCCAACAACGCTTCTAAGCTAGAACGCGATACAATTTCATCATCCACAATGAGAAGTGGTATTTTCTCTTGAGTTTGCATAAGACTAGTTTCCGTAGAAGGTAATTCGACCTTTATAAAAATGTATCTGTCACGTAAAACCGAACCAAACTCGTAAGAATAACAAGTGAGTTGATTTGATATTCTATCAATTAATTAGCACTGTTAGGAAAGATATAATAACGGCTTTTTAAAAAACGAGTGTCTTTTTGTGCATTACAAATGTCGCAGTACATGTTGTTTAAACGTCTTCCTTTCATCATTCATGACAATACTATTTATTACAACATGATTACAGTAAACCGTTTTATAACATGTGTTGATTTGTCCAAGCGTGATATTTTAACCATTGCCAATTATTCTCGCAAAGCAATAATTTATTTGAAAAAACAATAAAATAAATAGTTATGCTTAACGTAATTCATGCCTAAACTATGCCAATATTTAAGAAAAAGTGTGTAACTTTTTAGAGGGTATATTAAGTGGATACCCTGTGTAACAGTTTTTAAGTTAAGGTGAAATCATAGACATTGCTGTTGTCCGAATTACATCGGCTAACGTTTCTACAACGGTTTTAACTTGCTGTAAATCCTCGCCTTCCACCATCACACGGATTAAAGGTTCTGTCCCTGATGGACGGAGTAAAACCCGCCCTTGTTGTGCAAGACTTTGTTCTGCTACTTGTAAGGCTTTTTGAATCACAGGCAATTGCAGGAGTTTTGCGCCTTCTTTCACAGGGACATTAATCATTTGTTGCGGGAGTTTGTGCATTCCTTGCTTTAATTCATGCACGCTTAAACCTGTTTGTCGACTGATTTCTAAAACTTGTAACGCCGTGATAATCCCATCGCCTGTCGTGGTGCGGTCTAAACAAATCACATGCCCTGATGATTCTCCGCCTAAATATCCGCCAACTTGTTGTAACAGTTCTAAAACATAACGGTCGCCAACTGCCGCACGGTGAAAATCGATTCCTCGATTTTTTAAGGCTTTTTCTAAGCCAAAATTGCTCATTAAAGTACCAACTACCGCCCCTTGTAACTGTCCCGCTTGATGGCGAGCATTGGCAATAATAAAGAGTAATTCATCGCCGTCGACGATTTCGCCCTGATGGTCGACCATGATAACGCGGTCGCCATCCCCATCTAGGGCAATGCCTAAATCTGCATGGCGTTCTAAAACCATCTCACGTAATTTTTGCGGTTGGGTTGCGCCAACGCCTTCATTGATATTTAAACCATTGGGTTGTGCGCCTATCGTTGTAACTTGTGCACCGAGTTCTTCAAACACAGCGGGGGCGATGTTATAAGTAGCCCCATGAGCGCAATCGACAACTAATTTTAATCCTTTTAAATCCGTATCATATAAAATTGTACGTTTGCAGAATTCGATATAACGTCCCCGTGCATCGTTGACCCGTTCAGCTTTGCCAAATTTATCTGCGCTTGCCATTTGCATCGGTTGTTCTAACGCGGCTTCAATGGCTAATTCAACATCATCAGGTAATTTAGTCCCACGACTGGAAAAGAATTTTATGCCGTTGTCTTGGTAGGGATTATGCGAAGCACTGATAACAATGCCTGCTTGGGCGTGAAAAGTGCGGGTTAAATAGGCAATACCGGGGGTCGGCATAGGGCCCAGTAGCGCGACATCCATGCCCGCAGCGGATAAACCAGCTTCTAGCGCGGATTCAAACATATAACCAGAAATCCGTGTGTCTTTACCAATAATAACTTTATTACGCCCTTTGCCCTTGGCTAAGACTTGCCCTGCTGCCCATCCCAGTTTTAAAACAAATTCAGGGGTAATGGGATATTCTCCGACCATCCCTCGAATACCATCTGTGCCAAAGTATTTACGTTCTTGTTTTTTCATAGTTTTAGTAAACCTAGTGACAAATGCGGTGCTGATTATCACCGCATTTGCTTACTAAAAATAATTAGTGGCTTAATACGTGAGTAAAGCGTTTATAGTAAACGCACTATAAAACGATGCGAAGGACTGGCAGTCCTAAATTTAAATCACTTTGTGGTACGTTTACTATATTAGCGTGATTTACCACGAATCAGTGTACCCACGCCTTCATTGGTAAAAATTTCTAATAGAACCGCATGTTCGACACGACCGTCAATAATATGTGCGGTTTTAACCCCTGCATGAACAGCTTCTAAAGCGCAACGAACTTTAGGCAACATACCGCCTGAAATCGTGCCATCTTCAATTAGATTTTGTACGGTTACAGAATCAAGCCCTGTTAAGACTTTGCCTTCTTTGTCTAAGACACCTGTTGTGTTAGTTAATAACATCAGGTTTTCCGCGCCTAAGACTTCCGCCAGTTTACCCGCGACTAAATCAGCATTGATATTGTAAGATTGTCCATCATCACCAACCCCAATCGGTGCAATCACGGGGATAAAATCGCCATGAATCAGGTGGGTTAAAATTTCTGTGTCAAAACTGGCAACTTCCCCGACATGACCAATGTCGATAATTTCGGAAGCATTCATTTCAGGACTGGTGCGGGTAAATGTGAGTTTACGCGCATGAATTAATTCCGCATCTTTCCCTGTGAGTCCGACCGCTTTTCCCCCTTGGCGATTAATCAAGGTGACGATGTCTTTATTGACTAAACCGCCTAATACCATTTGCACCACATCCATGGTTTCGGTATCGGTGATGCGCATCCCTTGAAAGAATTCACTTTGTTTGCCCAAGCGTTTGAGCACATCGCCAATTTGAGGGCCACCACCGTGGACAACAATGGGATTCATGCCTACTCGTTTGAGCAAGACCATATCGCGGGCAAAGCTTTGTTTTAGTGTTTCGTCAACCATGGCATTACCGCCATATTTCACCACGAGGGTTTTATCTTGATAGCGGTTGATGTATGGCAAGGCTTCAATTAACACATGAGCAACTGATTTTGCCGTTGGCGTTGTGAGCGACATATAAGTATCAATTCCTTTTTTAATTGAAAACGATAACAGGGGGGAGTGAAAAGGAGACGGAGATAAAACACATTGATTTTACTTGATGAAAAAAGGGCGATTTGATTCGCCCTTAATTTTTCTATTGGCTATTAACCTGCATTGACAGGAATTTTACCAATTTTTGCTTGCCATTCAGCAGGACCTGTTTTATGAACAGACGTTCCCGCAGAATCGACTGCAACAGTAACAGGCATATCTTGTACATCAAACTCATAAATCGCTTCCATGCCTAAGTCACCAAAAGCGACAACGCGGGATGAACGAATGGCTTTAGAGACTAAATAAGCCGCGCCACCCACTGCCATTAAGTAAACGGCTTTGTGTTTTTTAATCGCATCAATGGCTTTATCACCGCGTTCTGCCTTGCCAACCATGCCCAATAAGCCTGTTTTGGCAAGCATCATTTCGGTGAATTTGTCCATACGGGTGGCAGTGGTAGGGCCTGCAGGACCTACGACTTCATCGCGGACAGCATCAACGGGGCCGACATAGTAAATAAAGCGGTTGTTAAAGTCCACGCCTTCGGGTAAGCCTTTCCCTTGGGCAAATAAGTCGGCAATGCGTTTATGTGCCGCATCGCGCCCTGTCAGCAATTTACCATTGAGTAGTAAGCGTTCACCGGGTTGCCATTGCAGAATTTCTTCGCGGGTGACGGTGTCTAAATTAACACGACGGGTTTGTAAACCAGCTGCCCATGTGACCTGTGGCCAATCTTCTAATTTTGGGGCTTCTAAATTTGCAGGACCTGAGCCGTCTAAATAGAAATGGGCGTGACGGGTGGCGGCACAGTTGGGAATCATAGCGACGGGTAAAGATGCCGCATGGGTAGGATAATCAAGGATTTTAATATCTAATACCGTGGTTAAACCGCCTAAGCCTTGCGCACCAATGCCTAAAGCGTTGACTTTTTCGTATAACTCTAAGCGTAATTCTTCAACGCGATTTTTCGCACCACGGGCTTTGAGTTCATGAATATCAACATGCTCCATTAAGGCTTCTTTTGCCAGTAACACGGCTTTTTCTGCTGTTCCACCGATGCCTATACCTAAAATACCGGGAGGACACCAGCCCGCGCCCATTTTTGGCACAGTTTCTAATACCCAATCGACAATGCTATCGCTAGGATTGAGCATGGTAAATTTGGTTTTATTTTCAGAACCGCCCCCTTTCGCCGCGACTTTAACCTCGACTTTATCACCAGATACAAGTTCAACATGTACCACACCAGGCGTATTATCGCGGGTATTTTTGCGACTGCCAGCGGGGTCACTAACGACGGAAGCGCGGAGAGTGTTATCAGGATGGTTATACGCACGGCGAATGCCTTCATCGACCATTTCTTGAATGCTATGTTTAGCCTCAAAACGAACATCCATGCCGATTTTTAAAAAGACCACACAGATGCCCGTGTCTTGACAGATGGGGCGATGACCTTCAGCACTCATGCGGGAATTAACCAGAATTTGTGCCATAGCATCTTTAGCAGCGGCGGATTCTTCGCGCTCGTAAGCCTCGCCTAAGGCTTGGATATAATCTAAGGGATGATAGTAAGAAATAAACTGAAAGGCATCAGCGATACTTTGAACGAAATCTTCTTCACGAATGACTGTCATGGGGGTGTCCTACTTATGGTGTCAATAAAGTATTTATTATAACGCAAGCGTCAACTTGTCGGCATGTCTTTCCAAATATTGCATCAATGGGCGGAGATACCTTTTATCTAGTTCTTATATCCTTGAATCTTAGCAAAACTTGTTTTATGGGGTTTTCTTAACCAGTGTTTAAGATAAGCATCAAATTTGTTTTTCTTTAATATCTAGGGATATGCAATTTTTGACGAATTGACAAATAAATTTTAATGATTATCAATCTATTACTATCAGAAGTGTCATTATTATATGATGTGGACAAATCCTATTAATCGGCTTGTTGAAAACATTTTCGGACGTATTCCTTTACCGATTACCTTAACAGTGCCGTTTATCCTGCAAATGTTTGTCGCGTTACTTTTAATCATTGGTTTATCGTTTACGTATCGCTGGCAACTGGGGGAATCCTTTATGCGCCAGTTAAGCGAAACGGGATTGTCACAGATTGAAGAACATTTACAGAAATACTTGAGTTTACCTAATCACGTTTTAGCCTATAACGAAGCGTTATTTCGAGATAATCCACAGTGGTTAAAAGATAGCGATTATTTAGATCGACATTTTTTTCTACAACTACATCATTTTAATGAGATTGACAGCATATGGTTTGCTACCATTGATGACCGCTTTTTAAGCGTTGTGCGGATGCATAATCATCAATCACTCAGCAGTTTAAAGAGCAGTAATAGCAATGCGTTAAAACAAGTCTTGCATAATAATAATGGGGATGAGACGCATGTTGAAACACATCCCAATTTTTCCTTTAAAGAATCTATGTGGTATCAAACCCCTTTAATTAAAAACTGGGGGGCATGGTCAACCATTACAAGCAATGATTTACCGCTGTTAATACACCCACAATGGGTATTAAGCAAACCTTTATACGACAAGCAAGGGCAATTAATTGGCGTGTTGGGTGTCGGAATAGATTTGTATGATATGAGTGATGCTTTAAATAAGACCTTAATCAGCGAAAACAGCAAAGTCATTATATTTACAGCCGTTGGACAGCTCATTGCTATTGGCACGCATCGTAATTATGACAATAATATCCCTCAACAAGATAATTTACTTTACGACAATATTTTTACCAGTGAATACCCATTACTTAAAACCATTAGTAATGTCTTACATCCTTTATTAAAAAAAAATAATCAATTCATCGGTATCCATCAAACGCCAATTTCTTATAACAATCAACGTTATATTCTAACTACGAAAGCAGTCAGCGATTCGTATGATTTAACATGGTTTATTACGATTGTTGTACCAGAATTAGATTTTCTCACCACAATTTATCGAGATTCGCTAGACATGATAGTACTGGCAATCCTCGCAATATTACTCTTTACATGGTTTAGCATTCGCACTGCCCGCTGGGTTATCCGTCCGATACTATCCCTTGATGATGCCGCGCAAGAATTAGCCATGGGTAACTGGTCACATCCTTTACCACCCGTACACCGTGTTGACGAAATTGGTAGCTTATCCCTCTCTTTCAACACCATGGCGCGTCAACTACAAGCCTCTATTGCAACACTGAAAATTAAAAATGAAGAGTTACAACAACTCAACCAATTGAAAGAAATTAAATTTCATAACATGGCGGCAATGGTACCTGGCGTTATTTTCCAATGGTACGAAAAAAGCAACGGACAACAAGGTTTTTACTATGTTAGCCCTCGCTGTTGGGATTTATACGGCATCAGTGCGGAAGAATTACAAGCAGGCACACAAGGTTTACCCGTTCATCCCGATGATAATGTGCTATGGCGGGATAATTTACGCCGTGCGATTGAACAAGGAGAAGATTTATCTTTCGAAGGACGATTTGCCCTACAAAATGGGGAAGTAAAATGGTGGCGCACCATTGCAAAACCCGTTGTAAGCCGTAACGAAGTCGTCTTAAATGGCATCATTATTGACATTACCCAACAACGCGCCCTAGAAGAATCCTTACGCCAAGCCAAAGAAGATGCAGAACAAGCAAAGTTAGAGGCTGAAGTTGCTAACCATGCAAAAAGCCGTTTTCTTGCCAATATGAGCCATGAACTGCGTACCCCCATGAACGCGATTCTAGGCTTTGCACAACTCATGATTCGTGATAGTCAAGTTACCGAATTACAACAAGAAAATCTTAATATTATTATAGAAAGCGGTGAACACCTACTAGAACTTATCAATGATGTGCTGGAAATGTCGAAAATTGAAGCAGGGCGTGTTGTACTCAATAAAACGGTGTTTGATTTTACTCAAGCACTACACAATGTTTTAAAAATGCTCAGAATACGGGCTAAAAATAAAGGATTATTACTCCTTGAGAATATCGATAGAACCGTCCCACGTTACATTAAAACGGATGAAAATAAATTACGGCAAATCCTCATCAACCTCATTGCTAACGCCATTAAATTTACCGAACAAGGTGATGTACGGATATATGTCAGCTACCAACCCACAATAGCTCAACAATCCGCACAACTTTACTTTGCTATCAGCGACACAGGTATCGGCATTGCAGCGGGAGAAATTAATAATTTATTTGAAGTTTTTCAACAAGGTATTTACCATAACAAACAGTATGAAGGCTCTGGCTTAGGCTTACCCATCAGTCGCCAATTCGTACAACTGTTAGGGGGTGACATTACCGTAGAAAGCGAACTCGGAAAAGGCTCAACTTTCACCTTCAATATCCCCATAGAATCAGTTGATATCAATACACTACCAACAATAGAGCCGACAGCTAATCTCTGCAAAGTCACAGGACTAATACCCGACCAACAATCTTACAAATTACTCATTGTTGAAGACAATGACGAAAGTCGCTTACTGTTAAAACGCCTACTTGAAGGGGTTGGATTTGAAGTGAATGAAGCCTGCGATGGTCAACAAGCAGTCAGCTTATGCCAATGGTGGCAACCTGATTTAATTTGGATGGACATTCGTATGCCCATCATGAACGGCTATGAAGCCACCAAACAGATTAAAGCCCAAGCAGGCGACAAAAAAATCATTATCATCGCCCTTACCGCCAGTGCCTTTGAACACGAACGCCAACACATTTTAGATGCAGGCTGTGACGACTTTGTCCGTAAACCGTTTAGAGAAAGAGAAATTTTTGATAAACTGACCCAACATTTAGGGGTACACTTTACCTACTTCACCCCCACAGATAGCCCCACCACACCCCCAAACGAACAAGCAGAAACAGAACAACACCTGTTAGAACAACAATTAAAAACCTGTATGCCTGAATGGTTAAACGCCTTACAACTGGCAGCAGCAAAAGCAGATGACGATTTAGTTTTACAACTATTACAACAACTACCCGCAACCTACCATCCGCTCACTGAACAGATGGCAACGCTAGCGCACGACTTTCAGTTTGATATGATTATCAACCTGTGTCACACAGCCCTTTCCTCCTCCAGTCATCGGCAGATAACATAAATGGACAGTTCTAGCCCCCACTTAAACAAGGATGTTACGCAGAAGGATAATATCCTCATCGTAGATGATACCCTCCCCAATTTACGCCTGCTCTCTAACATGCTAAACGAACAAGGCTACAAAGTGCGTGGCGTGACAAATGGAAAAAGTGCGTTAACCGCTATTCACCTATCCCCACCAGATTTAATCCTGCTAGATATCAACATACCAGACATGAACGGTTATGAAGTCTGCGAACACCTCAAAGCCGACGAACAAACCCGTGATATTCCTGTTATCTTTATCAGCGCAATGCACGACATTATTGATAAAGTCAAAGCCTTCAGCATTGGCGGTGTGGACTACATCACCAAACCCTTTCACGTTGACGAAGTCCTTGCCCGCGTGCGTACCCACCTCACTATTCGCCACCTACAAAAACGGTTAGAACAAGCCAACCAAGAACTCTACCGCCAAGCCACCCTAGACGGTCTAACCCAAATCGCTAACCGTCGCCGTTTTGATGACTACCTCAAACAAACATGGCAACAAATGGTCTATCAACACAAATCAATGGCGTTAATCCTAGCAGACATAGACTACTTCAAAGCCTACAACGACACATACGGACACCTACAAGGAGACGACTGCTTAAAACAAGTTGCACAATCCATAGAATCCGCTGTTCACCGCTCAACAGACCTTGTTGCCCGTTATGGCGGGGAAGAATTCGCCGTGATTCTGCCCGATACAGAAAAAACAGGCGCGTTACACATTGCAAAACAAATTCAAGCAAAACTACAAACACTCGCTTTACCTCACAGCAAATCCAGCGTAAGCCAATTATTAACCCTTAGCATTGGTGTCGCTAGTATTCTCCCACAAGGCGACAGCGCAAACCCTAATACAGGAGTCAACCTACTGATTCAAAAAACAGATAATGCCTTATATCAAGCAAAATCTGTAGGACGTAACTGCATTCAGTGGATGGATTAGACGAAAAGGAATGAGAGTGAGTTCAATTAGAATTAACTAACGCGAGTACAGCGAGTTTCTTTTAAAAAGACAACAGCTTGTCTGAATCAGAATTCACAGAATTTTCAGAATTAGCAGGATTAAAAAGCATTATTCGCCTGAGTTCGGCGAGATTTTTTAAAAAGACAAGCATTTGTCTGAATCAGGATTTTCAAAATTAACAACGCGAGTACGGCGAAAAATGGCTTAAATAAAAAGAGGTTGAGAAGGATTTAACAAATTAAAGCCATCATCAAGTTTAGGATTAATACGAGACATCAAAGAAGGCTTATGGAGCTTCCAAGTATAGGCAATAAGCCCCGCAATGACATTGACCATAAACCCCAAGACACTCAACTGTTGTTCCCATAAAGGCATAAACCATTTACTAAAGTCGTCGATTGAGCAGAACAGGCTTGTTATCATATCCATGGTTGTACCTTTGGAAAGTGGGGGTGGACGTTTGGTGATGTTCCATTATTCCTACTTTTCCTTTAGGTACAACTTTTTATTTCTTCCATTCCGCTTCTTTCTAGCTTAATCATTAATCCCCTGTTTTATATCTATTATCGCGCCGTATTCAGGTTATTAATTATTGAGTTCTTGACGTGTTTTATGATTGATAACAATTGCTATGTTTCATATTACGTTACGCTTAAAAAAATCACTGTTACTCCTGTTAGGCATTAGTATCTTATGCGGACTGATGCTGTTAGGTTGGTATTTATGGCTACAATGGGGCATGTTGATTGTGAATAACTACGACCCACAATATTGTTTTTAATATTCGAATTCTAAAAGTAAAGACCTGCTAGGTTTTCAAAACCTAGCAGGTCTTTTAATACAGCTAAACCGATAAGATTAAAGCCCCATCCGTTCCCCGACATAACGGGTACGTTGTTCTGTAATTACCTGATATTCCCCCGCTATCCAGCGTTTCTCAATTTGCCAATAATCAGGGCTTTGCTTATGACTAACGACGGCATTAGCGGCTAAAGTTAATAAAACCGCTTGGGCTTTTTGTGTATGCAAATCATTGGTTTTTAAAGCAGCCCAATCAATGACAGTATCTAAAGGACGTTTATTGCTATCAACTTGAAACGGTTCATAAAATAATCTATCTGTATTAGTAAATGTGCGTACCATATTGGGCTGATACTTATCCATCACTTGAATGGATTGCGTCGGACGATGCACGACGGCTAATAACGTGTAACCTGCTTCATTCGCCGTGTCGATACTGGTTAAATAATACTGTTCGCTATCCACAACCCCATATTGGCGCAAAATCTGTTGAAAAAATGTGGTTGCATGTTTCATCCGTTGAAAAACAACGCCTGTTTCGCCAGAATCAGGTACATCAGCTAAACGCTTGCCATAAGCCGCTTCGTAAGTATCATCTAATGTGATTTTTGCCTGTGCCTGAATCAAACCCGTATTAATTTGACGGGTACTTGTTGCCATGTAATAAGGAACAGCGGCAATCCCTTCAAGTAAACCTGCGGCAATTTGTATCGGTGATAAAATTAAAATACCTAAACCCGTTAACGCACTAGAAAAACCATGTACAACACTGGGGGCATTTTGATTCGGCGTAGCACAAGCCGTTAAGACACCACAAAGCACTAATAATCGAATGCTTTTCATTGCAGACCTCTTTAAAATAAACAGTGTTTAGTAGTAAGATTAACTATAATTAAACACCGTTTAATAATCAAATCCGTTATAACCACTATAAAAAGACAATGAGTTTATTCAACTTATTATTTTTGAATAATTATTCTTGATTTAATCCATCATTAGATATGCTAATATCCTTTTAACAAGGAGTTACCCCTATGCTTTACCATTCACTAATTTGTAAAAACAGGCATAAAAAACCTGATAAGAACTACTTTATATTGCGCTAAATTCCATTACTATAAGCGCACTATTACGTCAGCCATCGATAAAGAGGCGTTATTTAGGATAAGGTTTCATGTTAAAGAAAATTGCCATATTCAGTGCTTTTTGTGTGATATTACCTGTTCACGCTGCGAGCTTTGATTGCAAAAAAGCGCAAGCAGAGATTGAACAAACAATTTGTAATGATAAAGATTTAAGCGCGTTAGATAGTCAATTAGGCAAAACCTATAACAGTTTATTAAAAATACTTGCTAAAAAAGAAGCTAGTTTTTTACGGCAAACCCAGCGTTATTGGGCGCAAACCCGCGAGAATAACTGCGATATTCACAATGCTGCTTGTTTAGCCGCTTTATATCGACAACGTTTAACAACACTTGATTTTTTTAAATCTCCCGATTATTTAGAAACGCCAACAGGGCGAGCGAGTGGGATTTATCAGTTAGGTGGAAATATGGAAATGGTGGTTGAAGCGTTATCTGCACAAGAATTGGCGGTTAATATCAGCGGTGCTGAACCCACAAATGGGCGTTGGATTTGTGATTTTGGCGGACAAGGCACGTTAGAAAATGGCGTATTGGCAATGAAAGCCTTAGATGATGCTATTGTGAAAGTAACTTTTGCGAAAAATCAGGCGACAGTGGACGAGGGCGAAGAGAGTCTATTTTGTGGCATGGGTGGCAGTTTAAACGGAAAATATCAAAAGCAATAAGTGCATTTTTTAACCTAAGTACTTGCAAAGACTACCCTGTCATTTCAAAATTTTTATCGTGATGATGTAATGAGTTGCTGAAAAATACGGCAACTTTAAAACATCAACGATTGCATCATGATAGATGCGCACTCATTTATCATGGTTTTTTCATGGTGTGCAGTAGTAAATCAGGAGATAGGAATGGCTAACCCCATCAATAAATACAGTGCCAAAATCACTCAACCGAAATCACAAGGCGCGTCTCAAGCCATGTTATATGCAACAGGCTTAGAAGAAGTAGATATGAGCAAGGCGCAAGTAGGTATCGGCAGCGTTTGGTATGAAGGCAACCCTTGCAACATTCATTTATTAGACCTCGCGCAAAAAGTCAAAGAAGGCGTAATCGCTGCGGGTTTAGTGGGAATGCGCTTTAATACCGTAGGGGTCAGCGATGGGATTTCGATGGGCACACGCGGAATGAGTTTTTCATTACAATCCCGTGACTTAATTGCAGACTCCATTGAAACCATTATGGGTGGACAATGGTACGATGCCAATATTTCCCTACCTGGTTGCGATAAAAACATGCCAGGTTGTTTAATAGCGATGGGGCGTTTAAACCGCCCGTCATTAATGATTTATGGCGGAACAATTCGCCCTGGTTATAATAAAAAACAAGAACCGATTGATATTGTAACCGCGTTCCAATCTTATGGCGCGTTTATCTCTGGCAAAATTACCGAAGAAGAACGTCAAGACATCGTGCGTCATGCCTGTCCTGGTGCTGGGGCTTGTGGTGGCATGTACACCGCTAATACCATGGCATCCGCCATTGAAGCCCTCGGCATGAGCTTACCTTATAGCTCCTCTACACCTGCAACAGAAGCCTATAAATTAGAAGAGTGTTTTAACGCAGGGGTTGCGATACGCAATCTATTAGAAAAAGACATTAAACCCCGTGACATCATGACCCGTGCCGCGTTTGAAAATGCCATCGTCATGGTGATGGCGTTAGGGGGGTCAACCAATGCCGTATTACACCTCATTGCCATTGCTCGCTCTGTAGATGTTGATTTAAATATTGATGACTTCCAACGGATTAGCGATAAAACTCCTTTCTTAGCCGATTTAAAACCCAGTGGTTTATATGTGATGGAAGACGTACACCATATCGGTGGTACACCTGCCATCATGAAGTATTTACTAGAAAAAGGCTTGTTAGACGGTAGCTGTTTAACCGTTACAGGCAAAACCATTGCGGAAAACTTAGCCGATTTACCCGCTTTAAAAGCAGGGCAACAAGTTATTCGTCCCTTAGAAAATCCGATTAAACCCACAGGACATATTCAAATCCTCAAGGGTAATCTTGCCCCAGGTGGTTCTGTCGCTAAAATTACAGGTAAAGAAGGCTTACGCTTTACGGGGACTGCAAAAGTCTATGACTGTGAAGAGGATATGCTCAGTGCATTAGAGCGTAAAGAAATCCAAAAAGGCGACGTGGTTATCATTCGTTATGAAGGACCTAAAGGCGGGCCGGGTATGCCCGAAATGCTCACGCCAACCTCTGCCATTATGGGCGCGGGTTTAGGCAATGATGTAGCGTTATTAACGGATGGTCGTTTTTCAGGCGGTTCTCATGGCTTTATCGTCGGTCATATCGTGCCCGAAGCCCAAGAAGGCGGCCCTATTGCGTTAGTGAAAAATGGTGACATCATCACCATTGATGCAGAAAACAAACGTATTGATATTGATGTCAGCGATGCAGAATTGGCAAAACGTCGCACGGAATGGAAACAACCGCCGTATAAAGCTAACCGTGGCACGTTATACAAATACATCAAAAATGTGAAAAATGCCTCTGAGGGTTGCGTCACTGACGAATAGCCTCATGTTTTAGGCTTATATCATATCGCGTTCCAACAGACCTGCTAGGTTTTTAAAACCTAGCAGGTCTTTTTTTGTCTGAATCAGGATTTTCAGGATTTAAACTCTGAAATAAAAAAATTAATGCGAATGAGTCTGTTAAATTCAGCTATAGTAACCGTACCATAAAGTGATTTGAATCTAGGACTGGCAGTCCTGTGAGGACTGCCAGTCCTTCATGTCGTTTTATAATAACCTGAGTTCGGCGAGTTTCTGTTAAAGAAACAACGACTTGTCTGAATCAGAATTCACAAAATTTTCAGAATTAGCAGAATTAAAAAGCATGATTCATCTTACTTTTTGGTTTAAGGGTTTTAAATTCCGCTAATTCTGTTAATTCTGAAAATCCTGATTCAGACAATGTTGTAATCTTGTCTGGTTAATCTTGATGAAAAACAAGAGAATAATCTCTGCCAGTCCGTCAAACCTTTTCGCGTGTTCCAACAGACCTGCTAGGTTTTGAAAACCTAGCAGGTATCTGTTTTATTTTATAAAACTCGCCGAACTCCGGTTATAATACGTTTGCTATAAATTCAGCTAATCCTGAAAACCCTGTGAATTCTGATTCAGACAAAAATCAATAGGGTTTAGGAAAATGATATATCCTGATTTTCTAAGATATTTTTCAATTATTCCCGTTTTCCTCCCCAAAAAAACCATACTATCCACGCAATCAGTAAACAGCCGATGAGGATGACTAGCCAGCGGTCGTTTGTCATGTTTAAGCTCCAAGGGTGGGTTTAAAGTAGCGTAAACGGTTGGCATTGGTAACGACTGTGACGGAACTGGCTGCCATCGCCGCGCCTGCAAACATGGGGGAAAGTAATAGTCCAAAGGCAGGGTATAAAACCCCCATCGCAATGGGTATTCCTAGAATGTTGTAAATAAATGCACCAATTAAATTTTGTTTGATATTTTGCAGGGTGGCGCGACTGATTTGTATCGCGGTGGCAACGCTGGTGAGTTTGCCTTGTATTAACGTGATGTCACTGGCTTCTATGGCAACATCAGTGCCTGTGCCGATGGCGATGCCGACGTGGGCTTGTGCTAAGGCGGGCGCGTCGTTGATGCCATCGCCTACCATGGCAACAATGCGTCCTTGTGTTTGTAGAGATTTAATTTTATTGGCTTTATCAGCGGGGAGTACTTCGGCTAAAACGTCGGTAATGCCAATTTGTGTGGCGATGGCTTGGGCGGTGCGTTGGTTGTCACCTGTCATCATCACGACGTTTAAGCCCATGTGTTGCAGGGTGCGAATGGCTTGGGCGGAGTCGGGTTTTATCGGGTCTGCAATGGCAATGATGCCGATGAGTTGTTGATTAACAGCAAGATAAACAGGGGTTTTACCTGCTTGGGCGAGTTGGGTCGCGGTGTCGGTTAATGAGCTGGTTTCAATGGCTTGGCTTTGTAGTAGTTTGGCGTTGCCGAGTAATAAAGTTTTGTCGGCAAGTTGTCCTTGTACACCATAGCCTGCTAAGGCGTTGAAGTTGTGAACTTCATCAAGGGGTATGCCTTGCGCGGCTTGGACAATGGCTTGTCCTAGTGGGTGTTCTGAGTAGCGTTCTAGGCTGGCGGCGTAGTGTAAAATTTGGTTTTTGTCGTAGCCTTCAATGGGGATGATGTCGGTAACGCTGGGTTGTCCTGTGGTGATTGTGCCTGTTTTATCAAGAACGATGGTGTCTATTTTTTGGATTTGTTGCAGGGCATCGCTGGCACGTATCAGAATACCGTATTCTGCGGCTTTGCCTATGCCGACGGTGATAGATGTGGGGGTTGCGAGTCCTAAGGCACAAGGGCAGGCGATGACGAGCGTGGTGATAAGGGCAATAGTAGCATAGACAAGGTGGGGTTCTGGGCCAATGACGTACCAAACCATGAAGGCGATAATGGCGAGTATCATGACGGTGGGCACGAAGTAGCTGGCGACTTTGTCAACAAGGCGTTGTATGGGGGCTTTAGAGCTTTGCGCGGCTTGTACCATTTGGATGATGTGGGCGAGTGCGGTGTCTTGTCCGACTTTTTGGGCGCGGAAGCGGAAAGTGCCTGTTTTATTGAGTGTCGCGCCAATGACTTCGTGACCACTTTGTTTGTCCACGGGCATGGCTTCACCTGTGAGCATGGATTCATCTACGCTGCTGTTACCTGAGATAATAATGCCATCAACGGGGATTTTTTCACCAGGGCGAACGATGACGATATCGCCAACTTGTACGGCTTCAATGGGGATATCTATCTCTTTTTCGTCGCGTAAGACACGGGCGGTTTTGGCTTGTAGTCCGATTAGTTTGCGAATGGCTTCGGAGGTTTTGCCTTTTGCCTTAACTTCTAGGGCGTTGCCAAGGAGTACAAGGGTTACAACAACGGCGATGACTTCCCAAAATACTTCGGCGGCGTGGTGAGGAAACCATGTCGGAAATAGGACGGCAATGCTGGAGTAGATAAAGGCGGCGGTAATGCCTAAAGCAACAAGGGTGTTCATGTTTGCCGTGCGGTGTTTAAAGCCTGCCCAAGCCCCTACATAAAAGTGTGACCCCGACCAGAACATAACAGGCAAGCAAAGTAAGCCTAAAACTCCCCAGAGCCATCGCCGTTCTTCTGTTCCCATCGCGGGCAGCCAGTCTTGTTGTCCGAATAGCATTTCAGGATAGCTGAGTAGCATCACGGGCAGGCTAATGAGTGCGGAAAACCAAAATTTACGCATCAGAATTTGATATTCTCTCACATTTTCTTGTAATTGTTGTTCGCTTCGAGTCGCTTGGGATTCTGCTTGAAGAACTTTTGCATCGTATCCACGACTTTGTACGGTTTGCCGTAAGCTTTCTATATTAATTTGTTGCGGAAGGTAGCTGATTTCAGCCTCGCCCGCGAGTAGGTTTACATTAGCAGATACAACGCCTTGTTGTTGCAAAATGGCTTCTTCTACGGTTGCAACGCAGGAGGCGCACATCATGCCTTTAATGGCAAGGCGGGAGGTTTGGGGGGATTCTGAGGAGTTCATTTTTAAACTTTAGTGTTTAGCGTGTGAATCGTTAATTTTGTACTGATTCGTAAGTAGTTGGCTAAAAGTTGCTAAGGAATCAATGAGTACAGCTTGTTTTAAAGAGTGGGTGAGTAACGCCATGTCTGTGGTGGTATTATACTGACCTTTAGTTAGTGCCGAGGTTTCAAGGATAGTTGTGTATCTGTGAATAGTTGTTGAAAAGCGGATAAAGAGTCGCTTAATATGGCTTGTTTTAAATAGTAAGCAAGTAATTCTATGTCTGTAATGACATTTATTTGTTCTACCAGTGATACGGGAAGCTCTCCGAAACGAATTTCTAAAATCGTTAAGACATCTCGCCGTTTTTCTTTCTGTTGACCTTGCTCGATACCACGCTCCATTCCACGCTCTATTCCACGTTGTATACCTTGCTCGATACCACGCTCTATTCCCTGTTGTACACCCAACTGCACACCCTGAGCATACCAACGTTGTACATGTTCCTCTAACATAATGCCGACCTTTACCTTTGAGTTAGTGTCGAGGTTTCAAGGATAGTTGTGTATCTGTGAATAGTTGCTGAAAAGCGGATAAAGAGTCGCTTAATATGGCTTGTTTTAAATAGTAAGCAAGTAATTCTATGTCTGTAATGGCATTTATTTGTTCTACCAGTGATACGGGAAGCTCTCCGAAACGAATTTCTAAAATCGTTAAGACATCTCGCCGTTTTTCTTTCTGTTGACCTTGCTCGATACCACGCTCCATTCCACGTTGTATACCTTGCTCGATACCACGCTCTATTCCCTGTTGTACACCCAACTGCACACCCTGAGCATACCAACGTTGTACATGTTCTTCTAACATAATGCCGACCTCTTCTAAATTGTTAACCTCTGGAATAGGGGTATCTGGTAGATGATGTGGTAAATAAATTTGTTTTAGCCATGTTGTAAAGGCTCGTCTTAAGCCCGCTTGTTCTGGCGTTGCTAACCAATCAATTAATGCCTTTACTACTTCTACCATTATAGTATTGGCTTGTTCATGATTGCGGCTGTTTTCCATACGAAATAGGGCTGCAACCAGATTTTTTAAGGGGGAAAGCTCTGCATCTTGATAGGCTAACTCATCAATCAAGAGATAATGGAGTTGAGGGCGATATTTTTCCAAGCCTTCAGGGGCGGCATGAATAAGCGTTTCTAAGGATGTTTCAGCATTCCAGCGTTGATTGCCATTGTAGAGTACTAAAGGCAAAACAGGAGGGAGTTTATGCCGTTTAGTGAGTTTTTTCGTTTTTATCAAATGCTGATATAACAAGCCAATATAAACCCACATCCGAACCGCCATAAAATCATCAATAGATGATTGAAATTCTAAAATAATATAAATATAAAGCCATTTTTTCCGATAGCGAACTCGCCAAATTACGTCATCATTACGATTTTTCAGATTTTCACTGATAAAGTCCGTTTTATAAGGCTCTAACGTACTGAAATCGACATGCTCGACCCATTTTTCATGAACAAAACCCGTCAATAAATCTCTAACCATCTCAGGATGGCTAAACAATAATTTATAACTGTTATCATGAGTATTCATTTTTAATCTATTTTTTTAACTAAATGAAAAGATTGCATAGATTAGGTAGAATTTATCACTATACCTAGCCAAAAAGGGATTATATACACAGAGTAAATGCTGAATTTGCTATGATTAAACTCAGGTTCACTTCTTGCTACCTTATAAAATAACGTTAATTTTTACAACGAACGATTCATAATTAACCAAAACACCAACGCTTGCGGGGATATGATAATGATGGAACAGACTTTAAAAGACATGATGACGCTCACGGGACTTTCTGAAAAAGATTACGAAATTTTACGAAAATATGCCCCTCAATTAGAACTATGGGCAGATGCTTTAGTTACTGTTTTTTATGATACTTTATATGCTTACGAACCCACTGCGGCAGTTTTTCAAGATAACGAGCGCAAAACCCGCGAGGGGACTTTAAAAGCGTGGTATTTAGCCGTTGTAAAAGGGAATTATGATAAACATTTTTGGGAACAACAATGGACAGTAGGCTTAATTCACATTGCTAAACGAGTGACTAATCCCTACATGCTCGGCATGACCAGCCGTTTACAACAAGTCTTTCTCAATAAATGCTTATGTACCTTTAGCCAAAGTGAGACAGAGCAAGTTTACGGCGCATTTAAACGCATGACGGACACTATCGCAGGCATTATTGCTGAAGGGTACTTTATTAACTATATCCAAGCGATGGAAAACATTGGCGGATTTAAACAACCCTTATTACAGCGCATGATGGCATTAGAAATCGATAAAAAATTGGCGGCATTAAGAAGTTAAGTTTATTCATCAGAGATGCCTTGATTAATGCATATCTCTTTATTTGAAATAATGCCCGCTACAATTGTGAAATTGTCATACTTCATCCATAATTATGGCTGTATCGCCTGTTAGGGTTTAACGGGTGTTTAGCGCAACAAAAGGTCAGGAATCACTCAGCATGTCTGGAAAAACTTTATACGATAAATTATGGGATGAGCACGTTGTACGGATTGATGAAAATGGCTTTGCCTTACTCTATATCGACCGTCAACTCGTCCATGAAGTCACTTCTCCCCAAGCCTTTGAAGGCTTACGTTTAGCGAATCGTAAACCGTGGCGTATTAATGCAAATTTGGCTGTGCCAGACCATAACGTCCCGACAACGGCTGAGCGTAAAGGGGGCGTTTCTGCTATCGTTGACCCCGTTTCGCGTCTGCAAGTGCAGACTTTAGATGAAAATTGCCAATTTTTTGGCATCCCCGAATTTACAATTAACGATCCGCGTCAAGGGATTGTCCACATTATCGGCCCTGAACAAGGCGCAATCCTCCCTGGTATGACCGTTGTTTGTGGCGATTCTCACACAGCCACACACGGCGCATTCGGCGCGTTAGCCTTTGGTATTGGCACTTCTGAAGTTGAACACGTGTTAGCCACACAATGCTTAATTCAGAAAAAATCTAAAAACATGCTCATCAGCGTTGATGGACAAGTACAAGCAGGTGTGACCGCAAAAGACATTATTCTTGCCATCATTGGCGAAATCGGCACTGCAGGCGGTACGGGCTACGCCATTGAATTCGGTGGCACTGCCATTCAAGCCCTTTCCATAGAAGGTCGTATGACCGTCTGCAATATGGCAATTGAAGCGGGCGCACGGGCAGGCATGATAGCGGTTGATGAAAAAACCATCGAATATGTCAAAGGTCGTCCCTATTCTCCAAAAGGCGCAGAGTTAGACCAAGCGATTACCGTCTGGCGGACATTGCACAGTGATACGGATGCCGTATTTGACAAAGTGTTACACCTTGATGCCAGCGAAATTAAGCCACAAGTCACATGGGGAACATCTCCCGAAATGGTTTTACCCATTGATGGCATTGTGCCAGACCCTAGCAAAATCAGTGACCCTGTCCGCGCTGATGGCGTGCGCCGTGCATTAGACTATATGGGTTTAGCTGCGGGTACACCTATCAGCGAAATTAAACCCGATAAGGTCTTTATTGGTTCCTGTACCAATGGACGGATTGAAGACTTACGCGCAGCCGCCGAAGTCGTCAAAGGCAAAAAAGTGTCTAACAGCATTAAATTAGCCTTAGTCGTTCCTGGTTCTGGTTTAGTCAAAGCTCAAGCTGAAAAAGAAGGGTTAGACAAGATTTTCAAAGAAGCAGGATTTGAATGGCGTGAACCTGGTTGTTCTATGTGTTTAGCCATGAACGCCGATTATTTACAACCGGGTGAGCGTTGCGCTTCAACCTCAAATCGCAACTTTGAAGGTCGTCAAGGTCAAGGCGGACGGACTCATTTAGTCAGTCCCGCAATGGCTGCCGCTGCTGCAATCGCGGGGCATTTTGTGGCGGTTTAACCGCTTCTTAATTTTGTTAAATAGCCTGCTTTCGGCGAGTTTTCTGAATAAAACTGAGACCTGCTAGTTTTTGAAAACCTAGCAGGTCTTTTTTTGTCTGATTAAGTTTAAATATGCTGTAAGCCCACGACGTAAGTTTTAATCAACGTTTCTAATAATTCGTGGACAGATTCCGCGCCAACTATCGCCAATTTTCCTGTTAATGCCAGAATACAAATACCATGCACGCTTCCCCACAGTGCGTGGGTTACTTTGCTTAATTCGGGCAAATGTTGGTCTGGTAACAGTGTTTTGAGATGTGATTCGACCAGCGCGAACAGTTGTGCAATTTTGGGATAGTACCAAGCGGGTAGGACAGGGTCAGCAGGGCGGTTATATTCAAAAATCATTAACCAGCGTTGTGTATTGGTCATGGCAAAATTTAAATAAGCGCGTCCTAGTGCGGTTAAACAAGCTGTTGCGTCGGTTTCTTGGGTGGCAATTTCGGCAATCATGCTGTACAGCTCATCAAGCGTGCGCCCGTTAATTTGCATAATTAAATCGTCTAAATTTTCAAAAACTAAGTATAAACTGCCAACGGTATAACCAATTTCTTTCGCAACTTTGCGGGTGCTAAGTTCGCGCCATCCTTGTTCTGTAATAATATTCTCTGCGGCTTGTATGGCTAATTGTTGAATTTCTTCCCGACTGTGATCATTCCGTCTGCCCATTACGCATAAGTCCTTACTGGCAATCAGTATTGATGAAAAAATTGTTTCTAATTAAACGCTGTATTTTTACATATTTTACGATGGAATGATGAAACAAATTCATATTTGTAACATTTTTATAACATCACTGTTTTTGATGCAATTCGATTACGCCCTGCATCTTTAGCTTCATATAACGCTTGGTCAGCAATAGCAACAAGGCGGTCAAGTGGGATGTTTGCATGAGGAATTAGGGTTGCAATGCCTATGCTCAGGGTAATGTGTTTTGCAACGTGGGAGTATTCATGCACGATGGCTTTTTCTTGTAGGTTGGCTTGTATGCGTTGTGCAACATGTAACGCACCTGCTTCATCTGTATTGGGTAGAATGATGGCAAATTCTTCTCCGCCATAACGGGCGACTAAATCCGCAGGGCGTTTAATAGAGTTCATTAATGCTGCCGCGACTTGTTGTAAGCAGTCATTGCCTTGCAAATGCCCATATTTATCATTGTAATTTTTGAAAAAATCAACGTCCGCCATGATTAGTGAGAGTTGTTTTTGTTCGCGACACATTTGTTTCCATGTTTGTGCATAGTACTCATCGAACCAATAGCGATTGGCAAGTTGGGTTAATTGGTCATGGGTTGCGAGTTGTTGCAAATCGGCATTGGCTTTTTCTAAATCAGCGTAGGCTTTTTGTAAGGCAATTTCTGTTTGTTGGCGTTGATAAATTTCTTGTTGTAGTTTGTAGTTCATACTTAAGACGGCTTTTTCTGCTTCTATTGCTCGAATTAAGCGTACACGTTCCTCTTGGGCTTTTTTCTGTGCGGTGATGTCTAGTAAAACGGTAATAATGGTTTGTTGTCCGTTGTATTCCATGCGTTGTAAAAATAGGGAAACCCATAAAATGGTTTGATTATCAAGCCGTTTATGACGTACTTCTTTATGTCGTAATTGCCCATTCTGGGCTAAAAATTGTTCTATCACGGTTTGACGCTCACTAGGGTCTGCATATAAGTCTAATGTGCTGCGTCCTAATAATTGGTTGACCGCAACGCCATAAACGGTATGAACTTGTGAATTTGCAAATAAAATCCGTCCGCTTTCTATCTCATTAATCACTAATGGAATGGGTAGCATTTCCATGATAAGGCGGAAACGTTCTTCGCTGGCTTGTAAGGCTTGTAAATAGTGGGTGCGTTCTTGTTCTGCTTGACGGCGTTTACTGATGTCTTGGAAAACCGCGATGGCGTAACGAACTTGATGTTTTTCATCAAAAACAGGTGTACCCCATGATTCTAAAGGAATGCGTTTATCATTTCGTAAAATTTCAATATTATCAATGGTGCAAGTTTCTCCCGCTAAGGCTTTAGCAAGGAGTAATTCTTCGGTGGGGTAAAGTTGATTCGTACCTGCGAGGTAATAGTGATAGCTTTTTGATAAAGTTTGGACATTAACGCCAGAGGAGACATCTTGCCCTGTAATCATTTGCCCCATGCGATTGATATAAATTACTTTTCCTTGATGGTCAGTTACTAATAGACCCACAGGTAAAGATTCTAAGATTTGTGTCAGGCGGTGTTCATTATCGCTTAATTCAGCGCACAGCCGCATGTTTTCAATAGAAACTTCTGCAAGTTGTAAGTGAATACGCATCCGTGCAAGTAATTCATCTTTCCAAACGGGCTTAACCAGATAGTCATTTGCGCCAGCGTTTAAACCTGACACTAAATCATTCACTTGGTTTTTTGCGCTGATGATAATAATGGGTAATTCATTGGCGTTATATCGAGCACGGACTTTTTTACAGACTTCATACCCCGTCATTTTTGGCATCATGATATCTAAGAGGATTAAGTCTGGTTTTACGCCATCCTCAAGAATTTGCAAGACTTCATGCCCGCTGGTTGCGTGAATGAGTTCATATCCGTGTGGCGTTAAGTAATTGCTTAATACATGAAGATTAATCAGTTCATCATCAACCAGCAGAATTTTGCCTAAAGTGTGTTGATTGGGGTAAACGCGGGCAATTTGTAAAACTTCGCTGAGTAAATTGGGTTCATAACGCACAGGGCAATAGGTTAGCGGGGTTAAGACTTGCGACATGTTGGAGGCAATGGGAAGGCTCACGGTAAAGCAAGAACCTTGTTCTTGGATGGAAGTCACGCTAATTTGTCCGCCGTGTAGCTCTACCAATTGTTTGGTAATGGCAAGCCCTAAACCTGTTCCGCCATAAGTACGTGCAGTTTGTCCATCGGCTTGTTCAAATGATTCAAAAATACGGGCAATATCTTCAGGAGCAATGCCAATCCCTGTGTCTTGGATATGAATTTGCACCATCGGTGGTGCGAGGGTTGCAGTAATAGAAATACTGCCTTGCGGTGTAAATTTAATCGCGTTACTGAGTAAATTATTTAAGATTTGTTGTAAGCGATTTTCATCTGCCAGTATTAACGGCAAATCCGTAGCAATTTGATTATAAAGGGTTAAATGTTGCTGCTTGACAAGTGGTGCATTGAGTTGACAAGCAATATCAACCGCCTCACGCACGCTGATGGGTTTTAACTGCAGTTGTAAATCTTTATGCTTTAGTTTTGAAAAATCTAATAAATCATTGACTAAATTAGCTAAACGTCGTCCACTCATAGCAATCATGCTGAGATTTTGCTGAATGTGCGGGTTGAGCGTCTGCTCTGTATTGTCTAACAACGATTCTGCAAGCCCAATAATCCCATTAAGCGGGGTACGTAATTCATGCGAGGTATTGGCTAAAAACTCATCTTTTAATTGGTCTAATCGCTTTAACTCCGCATTTTTATCTGCCAATCTCTTAATTGTTGCGTTTAATTGTTTAGCAAGACGACGAAAAGCCTGCGCTAATTGATTGAGTTCTTTAGTATGTGTGACTCGTATTGGGTAGTGCCATTCTCCCTGCATAAAGCGTTGTACGGCAATATGAAGGTTAAAAATAGGCTGTCCTATCCAATGTGCTAACCAAATGCCAATGATGACTGCTAAACAGAAGATAAAGAGTGAAACAGATAAGGTAATTTGATTTTTTTCGGTTAAATGTTCGGTAAAGTCTGACTGTGGGATAACAATCACAATAAGCCAGTCTAAGCCCCATTGGTCATTAAGAGGGGTCACTTGGGCTAAATAAGAACGGTTTTCAAAATCAAAAGTTAAGTTTTTTTCCATCCAAATATCTTTAAAACTATGTAGTTGTGTCAAGATATTTTGCCCAGCACTGTGAATAAGGGGGTCTAGGGTAGAGTCCAGATTCAAGCGGGTATAGTGCCCATCTTGTTTATAAAATGTGGGAGACTCGTTAGAAGTAGCGATTAATTGCCCCGAACGGTCAATGATAAATAATTGTCCAAAATCACCTAATTTAAATTTATGTAAAAATTGATGAATCCCAGAAAATAATAACGATGTTCCAAATATACCCTGTAATTGCTGTTGTTTGTCATACACGCCCTGTACTGCCGTAATGGCTAATTCTTGTTCACCCAAAGAAATGAAAACTTCACTCCAGACGGGGCGCGAGTGTTCACGGGCGACTTTAAACCATGGTCGCTCAGTCGGCAGATAGTCTTCAATCTGGCGTTGAAATTTGCCTCGCGTGCCTTCTGCATTAATCGCATAAAATTGTAAAGCACGCTCTTTGGCATGACCTTGTAAGATAAATTGTTCGCCGCTGGCATTTTGTCCCGCACCGATTAATTGATTATCAGGGGTTGCAAAATAGCTATAGCTAATGCTGGGAAAGGTATGAATTTGTTTAACGAAAAAGTTTTCTAATTGTGATAAATCTTGTGTATTTTCTTGATTAAGAGAATTTATGAGTGCATTTGCATTGACTTGATTTACTAAATGCGCAGTTGCCAAATAATTTTGAATATTTTCTTGAATGCGGTTTGTCACTTCGTGGCGTAATTCTTCGGCGATGTTATTGACGACTTGATGCCCATAATACAGCGGTAATCCGCTGGTTAAACTCACGACAATGACAATGAGTGAAATAAAAGGGATAGTTAGCATTACACGGAGTGGTATCCGTTTCGTAAAACGCACTAACCAAGCACGCCAATAGTAAGACATATTTTTAATAATAAATGGGTGTAAGCAAAAGGTTATTGAGCGTCATCCTTACGCCACGTTAGCAATGTTTATCCAATTCAATAAAACCCGTTTTCCTTAATTATGTAGGGTAATGTAGCAGTCTCTTATAAAGAAGAGAAAAATAAATTTTAACCTCAGTCTAAATGCGAGTAACCAACTTCATTGTTTAAAACCACTTATGTTAAAAATTTCATGCAACAATTAAGCACGATTCCTAAGCTTAAGTTAAGAATCACAACATACTTAACCAGAGCCGTGAGATATTTTATAAATTAAACAGTTTATTAAGGCGTAAAATCGCTTTAGCTATTTTACAAAGATAAGGGGTTTTCTTCCTTCTTTTTTCTTTACCCCGCTACGCAGGATAAAGAAAAAAGAAGCAATATAGTAAACGCACTATAAAACGGTAAAAAGCGTGATTCACCTGACTTTTGGGTTTGAGGGTTTTAAATCCTGAAAATCCTGATTCAGACAAGATTACAACATTGTCTGAATCAGGATTTTCAGAATTAACAGAATTTTCAGAATTAAAAAGACAAGAAAATTAAAAGAATAAAAAATTATGTTTTTAATTGTTTTTAATTCTGCTAATTCTGTGAATTCTGATTCAGACAAAAAAAGACCTGCTAGGTTTTAAAAACCTAGCAGGTCTCTGTTTTATTTTATAAAACTCGCCGAACTCAAGTTACTGTATTAAGTTTCTTAACCAATGAGGAAAAAACGATATGACTATCTGGAATCCACAGCAATATTTAAAATTTGGCGATTATCGTTTGCGTCCTGCTTTGGATTTAATTGCACGTATTCCTTTAGCGACGGCGCAAGTTGTGGTTGATTTAGGATGTGGCGCGGGAACGGTTAGCCCACATTTGCAAAATCGTTGGCAGATGGCGCGGGTGATTGGGGTTGATAGTTCTGCGGATATGTTGGCTCATGCACGTCAACAGTATCCACAAATAGAGTGGGTACAATCAGATATTGCAAGCTGGCAACCCAGTGAATCTTGCGATATTTTGTTTTCTAATGCGGTGTTACATTGGTTAGTACATCATGATGTTTTATTGCCCCGTTTATTGCAGTGTGTCAAACCATCAGGCATTTTTGCGATACAGTTGCCTATGAGTTTTGATACACCATCGCATACGTTGATAACTCAAACGGCTTTACAAGGAGTTTGGGCAGAAACTTTGCGCCCGTTGTTGCGTGAATCGCCTGTTCAGTCTCCTGAATATTATTATGATTTGCTCGCCCCACATGTGCAGGCACTTGATATGTGGGAGTCTGTTTATTGGCATGTGTTGACAGGTGAGAATCCTGTTGTGGAATGGATGAAAGGGACTTGGTTAAAGCCTTTATTAGATGTGCTAAATCCTGAAGAACAACGTGCGTTTGAACAAGCGTATCGGGCAGTGATTGCACAGGCTTATCCGCGCCGAGCAGATGGTTCAACGCTTTTTCCTTTTCGCCGTTTATTTTTAATAGCTCAGTGTTAAAGATGGAATAAATTGCTTTCTCATCTTGCCCGAATTATGATTACTGCGTATTACGATTTTTATATTTATCATACGCAGGTCATCAGGGAGGGCATGTTATGCATGTTTATATTAAGTCCACTTGTTTTTTAATCAGCTTTTTCACGTCTTTTGCCAGTTTTGCGCATTTTCAAACTTTGCTCCCTTCTCAAGATATTGTGAGCTTTCCGCAAGAAAATAAAATCAGTTTAACTTTAGTTTTTACTCATCCGATGGAACAACAGCCCTTGATGGAAATGGGCGAGCCTAAGCAGTTTGGGGTGTTGGTCAATGGTCAAAAAACGGATTTATTATCTACGCTTAAGACTGTTAAGCAACAGGGGAAAACAACTTATGCAACAGAATATAGTTTTACTGAACCTAATGATTATATTTTTTATTTAGAGCCTGCACCGTATTGGGAAGCGGCTGAAAATAAATGGATTATCCAATATACAAAAGTGGTTGTATCTGCTTTTGATGCTGAAACAGGCTGGGATAATTTGGTGGGGTTTCCAGTAGAAATAGAACCTTTAGTTCGCCCTTATGGGGTGTGGGCGGGTAATGTTTTTCGCGGGATTGTAAAGAAAGATGGGCAAGCCGTGCCCTATGCAAAGATAGAGGTGGAATATTGGAATGAATACAATGCAGTATCAATTCCCGCTGACCCATTTGTTACCCAAGTTATAAAAGCTAATGCACAAGGTGAGTTTAGTTATGCCATGCCTCGCGCGGGTTGGTGGGGGTTTGCGGCGATTGTTGATAGTGATACCCCTATAAATAGCCCAGATAGAAAGCCTGCTGTTGTAGAACAGGGGGGCGTGATGTGGATACAAACGCGAGATATGCAGTAGTGGCACGTGTTCATTATATTGTTATTCAAGGGTTAATGGTATTTCTGCTATTTATTACCTCGCCTGTTTATGCGCATAAAGTAAAGTTGTTTGTGAGTGCTGAAGGTTTAACGCTACACGGTTATGCGTATTTTTCAGGCGGAAATAGCGTGCAAAATATCCCCGTGCTTATTCAAGACATGGCAGGAAATAGCATCGGCACGGTACAAACGGATGCGCAGGGAAAATTTACTTATGTATTATCTCAAGCACAGGCTGTGCAGTTGTCTATCAATACAGGCGATGGGCATCAAGCCAGTTATCAATTGCAATTTAGCACGCAACCATCAGCCACTGTCGTAAAGACAGCCCCGCTTGCGGAAAAAATGCCCGCTGATACGGCGGTTCTTTCTACCTTAATTGAACAAGCTGTTTATCAACAAGTGCAGCCACTGCGTGAACAATTGGAACACTATGAAGAAAAAGTGCGCTTACACGATATTTTAGGCGGATTAGGTTATATCGTGGGCATTCTGGGTTTTTGGTTTTTCGTGCAAGGTCGGCGATTAGCGCGTAAGGAGTAGAGAATGCACATTGCAGAAGGGGTTTTATCACTTCCTGTTTTAATCAGTAGTAATCTACTCGCTGTTGGCGGGCTTGCCATCGGACTGCGTCATTTAGACTATGCCCGTATTCCATTAACCGCTGTTTTATCAGGTGTCTTTTTTATCGCTAGTTTAATTCATCTCCCTATTGGAGTGACTAGCGTACATTTATTAATGATAGGATTATGTGGGCTTTTACTGGGTTGGGCGGCATTTCCTGCCATTTTTATTGCGTTACTATTACAAGCGATTTTTTTCGGATTTGGGGGAATCACAACGCTAGGCGTTAATACTCTTATTATGGCTGTACCTGCGGTGAGTGTGTACTACTTATTTGGGCGACAGTTGCAACAAGCCAGTGCAAAAAGTGTGTTATGGCGTGGCAGTTTGGGCGCGGTGGTAGCGGTTATGTTGGGCATACTTATCATGTCGAGTGCGTTATATCTCAGTGATGCACAAACCTATCAATATCTGATTTTCTGGGTCATCGTCTCACATCTACCCGTTATGCTAGTAGAGGGCGTTGTAACAGGGGTAACAGTCGGCTTTTTATACCGTGTGCAACCTGATTTATTAGAAATGCCGAAATATTTAGCAGAAACAGCATAATTGTGTCTGAACCATCACTTTAGGCGTAAAATAGCTGAAGCTAATTTAACCTGAGTTCGGCGAGATTCTTTTAAAAAAGACAACAGCTTGTCTGAATCAGGATTAACAGGATTTAAAACCCTTAAACCAAGAAATTAATGCGAATCATGATTTTTAATTCTGAAAATTCTGTGAATTCTGATTCAGACGAAAAAAGACCTGTTTTATTTTATAAAACTCGTAGAACTCAGGTGATTTAAACCCCTAACACAAAAAATTGCGGTTTAAAAAAACAACCCTTCTAACGGTGAAGAAGCGGAGGCAAAGCGTTTCGGCGGAATGCGTCCTGCTAAATATGCCGCACGTCCTGCTTCTATCGCTTGGCGCATGGCGTAGCCCATCAATACAGGATTTTTCGCGCCTGCAATCGCCGTATTCATTAAGACCCCATCACACCCTAATTCCATCGCTTCCGCTGCGTGTGACGCTGTGCCAACCCCTGCATCTACTAAAATAGGCACTTTGGCATTTTCAACAATAGTAAGAATATTTAGCGGGTTACGAATACCTAAACCGCTACCAATTGGGGCGGCAAGTGGCATAACCGCAATACATCCCATTTCTTCCAATTGTTTTGCGACAATCGGGTCATCATTGGTATAAACCATGATTTTAAAATCTTCTTTGATTAAGATTTCAACGGCTTTTAACGTATCGATGATATTGGGAAATAAGGTTTTTTCATCGCCTAATACTTCTAGTTTAACAAGGCTATGTCCGTCTAAAAGTTCACGAGCTAAACGGCAAGTTCTGACGGCATCGTCAACGGTGTAGCATCCTGCGGTATTGGGCAGAATGGTGTAACGTTTTGGCGGAATCACATCGAGTAAATTAGGCTCGTCGGGCTTTTGTCCAATATTGGTGCGACGAATCGCAACAGTGACAATCTCCGCGCCACTGGCTTCTATCGCTTGACGGGTTTGTTCTAAGTCTTTGTATTTACCAGTTCCAACTAATAAGCGGGATTTATAAGTAACGCCATCAAGCACTAAAGGGTCAGCGGGCGGAGTGTAGGTGGTGCTCATGTTTTATTATTTTTCCTTAGTAATGGGTGAGAGTAAATAGGCAAGAATTAACCGCCACCAATGGCGTGAACAATTTCAACTTTATCTTGGGCTTGTAGGGTATATTGTGCAAATTGGCTACGAGGGACAATAGTTTGATTCACTTCAATAGCAAGCCTGCGACCTGTAAGAGCGAGTTGTTCGACTAACTGTTGTACAGTTATTTGTTCTTGAACAGTTTTTATTTCGCCATTGACAACAATTTGCATATTGGGTTCACTCATAGGCTGGTTAAAAAATCGGCTTATCATAACATTCTCAGGAAAGGACAAACATAGAATATGGGGCATCATCTGCGGGGTTTATATGTCATTACTGATAGTCTTTTATTACCAACAACAGCACAGTTAGTTGCACGAGTTGCTGCATCTATTCGGGGTGGGGCAAGTGTGGTGCAGTATCGAGATAAAAGTACGGATAGTGAAAAACGGTTCGCGGAAGCGCAGGCATTACGGGCATTGTGCGCACAGCATGGCGTTATTTTTATTGTAAATGATGATGTTGTGCTGGCAAAAGCGGTGAATGCGGACGGGGTGCATATTGGGGAAGACGATGGCGAATTAGCGCAGGCACGGGCGGTTTTGGGTGAGCAGGCGATGATAGGGGTGTCATGTTATGCCAGTTTGGAACGGGCGCAAACTATGCAGGCAAATGGCGCGGATTATGTGGCGTTTGGGAGTTTTTTCCCATCGCCGACAAAACCCGATGCAAGCCCTGTGAGTCTTAATGTGTTGCGTTTAGCGCGTCAGCAGTTGACTTGCCCTATTATCGCTATTGGTGGGATTACGCCAGAGAATGGGGGCACGTTGGTAGAGGCAGGAGCAGATATGTTATCTGTTGTGAGTGGGGTTTTTGCAACATCTGATGTAGAGGCTGCAACACGGCGTTATTGTGCGTTGTTTGCAAAATAGGGGTATTTGTCTAAATCAGGATTTTCAGAATTAACAGGATTTAAACCTCTAAACCAAGAAATTAATGCGAATCACGCTGTTTAATTCTGCTAATTCTGAAAATTCTGTGAATTCTGATTCAGACAAGCTGTTATCCTTTTAAAAGAAATTCGCCGAACTTAGGTTAGATTAAGCAGGCGTGCAATGGCTGAAGTAATTGCACGCCTGAACTCACTGTTTAATCGATAAAATCTTGCAGAACTCAGGTTAAATAATCTTTTTAAGTTGAACGAACGAGAGAACGATAAAAGTTTTTTATCTTTTCGGGTGTAAATGACGATTCAATAAGCCCTTTACAAATACGTTGAAAGACATCGATATTCATCATTTCTTTAACAATACATTGATTTATTTCTACACAACGCTTTAATTGCGCTGTTTCCCTTATTTCTGCACGATGATATAAAACATAACTATCATGTTGTATAAAAGGATGTTCTCCCGACTTTAAAACACAAGTTGCATCATATGGTATGCCAGATTTCAGACTTGTAATAGAAACAACTAAAATAAATTCTAGGTTAGTTACTGGGTCTAAAAAAGAATCATTAAGTAATACAAAAAGATGTTTTCTATCAGGGTCTGAAAGTGAGCCTGACGGAATCAAAAATGTGGTTCGAGCTAAAGGAATAAATAGATTCATAGCTGATTAAAAAACTGCTCAATTTGTTTTTCCACTTCAACAGCTTGTTTCAACTCCTGCGCAATATTAGCATCAAAACCAACTGCATACGCTAATTTCTCAAAATCAATTGGATAGGATGAGCCATGTGGATCATGCCACTCAGGACAATTATCATGTGTCCAATCACGTATAGTCCATTGATCCATCTCACCAAATTCTGCCCATATATCTGTGAGTACCGCTAATTCAGCTTGACTCAACTCATCCAGCTCGTTGTCATAAGAAAACAATTTATGCAGAGAAACTTCATGATTTTCTTTATCTGAAATCCAACTTTCCCACTCACTGGATTGGTCATACTCACTGGATTGGTCATAACCGTTTATTAAATCCAAAGTTTGCGAGAGTACGGGACCATGAGGCATAGCGACGAACATATCATGAGAAATAGAAAAACCAAACTGTTTAACTGCTTCACGGTCAGCAAGGTAAAGCAATTTCATTAACTTTAAATGAGGCATTCGTTTATCTGAACTCTTATTCAGAAAAAAAGCTGCCATTTGTGCAACTTTACGTTTATTAAACATATAATCTGCTCATTTTATAAATAGTAAATTGTTTCATTATATTATTAATATAGCCTCAATATTCAACTCATCCATAAAAAAAGCACCTTCCCCCAAACTCCAAAAGAAAGAAGGTGCAAACGGGCTAAACGAATTAATCGGCTAACTTATACTGACCATTGTCTTTTTTCACTAAATACCCCTGCTCGGCAAGTGTCGATAAATAATCCTTTGCTACCACAGACCCCATGTTGAACCGCTTTTGTAATTGCGATAAATTCGGCGCACATTCCCCGCTCAATATCGCTTCTGTCACATCCTTAAAACGACTGTTCATCCCTTCCGCCGTCCCTGTGTCATAACGTCCTAATCTTGGCTGATTTTCTTCCGCTTCATTGACTTTGACACGGTAAAATCCCTTTTTCTTCTCGTTTTTCTCTCCTTGATTTATCGAGAGAATCGCGACCACTAACGCGGCAAATGTGCCTAATACTTCCGTCGCTATTGCGGTAAAGGTGAGAATGGCCCGTTTTACCGCATCCCCTGCCATATTGATTTGTTTTCCTATCGCGGTGAATGTTGGGTTTATCGTTTCTATAACCGTGCTTTCTCCTTGTTGAACCGTTGCGAGTTGATTTAATAATTTTTCCCGATGGCTCATTAATCCCTGATATTGTTCATAGTTCGCCAGTTGTGCAAGATAGGGTTGCATTTCCGCTTCTAAGTTTTTTATCTGATTGCAGTAATCTATGGCGCGACTTTTAAAGCTTGTGCCGTTTTTATCGCGTTTCGGCGTGCAATCAGGGTCTGCATAAACTGACATTTCTTGTTTTAATTGTGCTAAACGGGGTTCATAGTCTTGGGCTAATTGTTGTTGAATCGTGGCTGTATCTATATTTGCGTGTCTTGCTTGGGCTTCAATTTGTTGACTCACTTGGATTAATGATTGTTGAATCGCTTGATATTGTGGGCTTTCCTTTAAGTTTTGCTTCTCTACTTGCGCTTGAACGGTGGTAAAAAATCCATACGCGGCGATTAATGAAATCACGGTTAAACAGAACCAAATCGCCACGCTGGCAAATGCCATAAAGGGACGTTGTAAGACCACGAAAAACACAAAAGCGAGGGGCAGTAATAAAATCTTAAAGCCATCAAAGCTTAAGCCTAAAATCACATAAATCACGCTAGAAAGCGCGTCGCTGGCGAGATGCCAGTAAAAAATGGCATTACACGCCATCCCAATCGCGACAAATAAAGCGGAAAATAATAGGGTATTTTGGCGCAAGTGGATGAGATTCATTGCAAGTCCCCCCGCAGACAGATTAAGAACTGAGTATTGCAACTAAGGCATATAAACGTTGTCCAACCTCATGCGTATCATTGAAATGAACATCGATACGCACGAATAGCCATAAACAGAGCGCGAACAAGGGAATAAAAACATATTTCATGAACAACGCCAGCGGGTGAGAACGGGTAGGCGTTTTCTGTAAGGTTTTCATCCGTCGTTTTTTTGCTCGCTGAGAAATGGGTGTATCGACAAATTGCATAGAAAGCTCCTCAATTCATCTGTTTCAAGCGTTGTGCGAGTTGATTAAAGCCGAGTTGACTGGCGGGATTATCCCGATTGAGGAGATAACGCCCGTTGGTATCGCGGATTAAAAAGCCTAAATCAACCAATTGATTCAGATAGTTTTTAGCATTGGCATAGCTTAGGTCATATTTCAGTTTTAGTTGTTGGGGAATGGGTAAACAGTGCCGTGAGAGAATGGCTTGTTTGATGGTTTCGAACTGCACATGGTCTGCGATGATTTCGGCAGAAGAGATGGGGAGGGTGATTTCTGGCGCGGGCGGGGCGGGGGGTAAGACAGCCGCAAGTAGCCGTTTTGCCCATTGGCTTGTCCGTTGGTGTAGGTGTTGGACGCTTAACATGGTTTTTCCTCGCTTGCTGGGCGTTATAAATTAAGCTGTTGTGCTTGATGCCGCTAACATCAGGAGTCACAATGAATTTTATATGTCGTTACGATTTATGAAATTTGATGACTGCGAATAATGCCCACGCCTAATCCTTCAATAACAAGATGTTGTGTACGCAAATCGACAATAATGGGTTCAAAATCTGTATTTTCGGGTAATAGACGCACTTCATGGGCTTGTTGTTGAAACCGTTTTACAGTGACTTCATTGCCATCTACACGGGCAACAACAATTTGTCCGTTACTGGCTTTTTCTGTGCGATGTACGGCTAATAAATCACCGTCTAAAATACCAACATCGCGCATACTCATCCCTTGAACACGTAACAAGTAATCAGCACGGGGATGAAATAGGGATTCGTCCAGTTGATAACGTCCTTCGACGTGTTGTTCTGCCATAATGGGCTGACCCGCAGCAACACGCCCGATAACGGGTAAACCGATACCTTTTAAAAGGCGGATGCCACGTGATGACCCCGCAAGCAATTCGATGTAGCCTTTTTTTGCAAGGGCTTGTAAATGTTGTTCGGCGGAGTTGGGCGAGTTGAACCCAAAAGCGCGAGTAATTTCCGCACGGGTTGGGGGCATACGGGTGCTATCTATCTGTTGTACGATAAACTCCCAAACTTGTCTTTGACGGCTGGTTAATTCTTCCATAGTGGTGGTCTCGATTATGTGTTTATTCACATACTGTCATTATATACATGTTTTATGGTTTGTCGAGGATTTTTTTTAAAGGATTAAAAATCGCTAAACAGGGCGTTTGCATTGTTCAATGCATTTTTTCTCAGTCTTAAAAACTGTCAATATTGGCATTAAAATTTTTTAAATCAGTTTATTATGGACTGTGGCTTATTTTGCGTAATGGGAACATAGTTTGCAAGAATAAAGAGTGATGCATCTGTGCGGTAATGGTAGGAAATAGGATAAATTTTTATTTTTGCGTTGTATCTATTGTTTGTTGGTGATAATTGGGGAGAAAGTCCACTTATCTGAAATATGGTGGGGATTACGTTATTAAGGTTTTAAGGTCAGTCTCTGTTTATGATAATGAAGCACCTTGAAACCTTGTATTTAGCCCTAGATAGTGATGTGATGGATAGGAAAACACAGGATGACTTGTCATCTGATTGTTGGCTAAAGTGTTGTACTATTAGAATTGATAATTTGTTGAGAGACTCATGATTATGCCAATTTCTATCAGTGAGCAGTTAAAAACAGTTGTAACGCAATTAATCAATAAATACAAGAATATTGAAGTTGCGGATCAGCAAGTCTTGCGTGCGTTATGTGAAACTGTTATTGAGGTCGAGCAAGCCAGAGACGATTTAGAAATTTCTTTAGAAACAATGACAGAGCACGCTGATACATTTGAAAAGCAGTTAGTCGCAGCTCGGAATAATTTAGAAGTACAGGTAATTACACGTACCCGCGAGCTTGCAGAAAAAAATGAACATTTACAGAAAGAAATCCAACAAAGACAACGCATTGAAGAGGCGCAACGTAATAATTTAATTTTTCTACAAACTTTATTAGATAGCATTCCTAGTCCGATTTTTTTCAAAAATTTAGCAGGGCAATATTTAGGGTGCAATAATGCTTTTGCAGAAATGGTCGGTACGCCTGAGGAAAATATTGTTGGGCATACAGTACAAGATATTTTTGTTAAAGCCCGCGCGGATAAGGAAGAAGAAAATGATCGTATTCTATTGGCTACAAAAGTCGGGCAAGCCTATGAAATAGAAACGGAACATTTAGATCATTCTGTGCATGATTATATTGTGCATAAAACCCATTTTTGCAGTGTGGATGGTAAGCCTGCGGGTATCGTCGGCATTATGGTGGATATTACAGAGCGTAAACGCTCTGAAGCTGCCTTATTTAAGGCAAAAGAAGAGGCAGAACAGGCGAACCGTGCAAAAAGTGCTTTTTTAGCCAATATGAGTCATGAACTGCGTACCCCTTTAAATGCGATTATCGGCTATAGCGAGATTTTACAAGAAGATTTGGTTGATATGGAGGGTGAGGCACTGATTCCTGATGTGAAGAAAATTCACGCGGCAGGTAAGCATTTATTGGGTTTAATCAATGATGTATTAGATTTATCAAAAATTGAAGCGGGTAAAATGGATATTTTTACTGAAACCTTTGATTTAGGTAGTTTAGTACAAGAAGTTGTTTCTACGATTACGCCTTTAATTCAGAAGAAAGAGAATACGTTAAAAGTAGATGCTTGCGACCCTTTAGGCAATTTACACGCTGATTTAACCAAAGTACGGCAGATGTTATTTAACCTATTGAGTAATGCTGCTAAATTTACTGAGCAAGGGCAAATTCGCCTCACGATTCGCCGCGAAAGTCGCGCCGATTTAGATTGGGTTATTTTTAGCGTCACAGACCAAGGAATTGGGATGACGCATGAGCAAATAGAGAAGTTATTTCAACCATTTACTCAAGCAGATAGTTCAACCACTCGTAAATATGGTGGTACAGGCTTAGGCTTAACCATCACTAAACGTTTTGCCGAAATGATGGGGGGGGGCGTGATTGTAGAAAGTAATTATGGCAAGGGCAGTACGTTCTCGATTCATTTGCCCGCTTATGTCATTACCCACGCTAGCGAAAAACTCTTAGGCAAGAATCCTAAAGCCATCAATAGAACACCCAGCAATCAAGTGTTAGTGATTGATGATGATGCCGTTGTGCGAGAGTTATTACAGAATTATATTGGTAAGTTAGGGTATCGTGTGACCACTGCGGACAGTGGCGACCAAGGGTTAAAACTTGCCCGAGAAATCAAACCCGACGCGATAACTTTAGATGTGATGATGCCTGGTATGGATGGCTGGATGGTTTTATCTGCCTTAAAAAACGACCCTGTTTTAGCGGATATTCCCGTTATTGTGCTCTCCATGGTAGAAGAAAAAAGTTTAGGCTATTCATTAGGTGCGACGGAGTATATTACCAAGCCCATAGACCGTGACCAATTGGGACAAATATTAAGTAAATATTTAAAAGACCAGCGGCAACAATGGCTTTTGCTTGTCGAAGATGACAAAGTCACGCAAGATATGATTAGTAATCAGTTAAAAAAAGCAGGCTGGCAGGTAGAAACCGCTGATAACGGTAAACTGGCACTAGATTTATTAGCGACCCGTAAACCGAATTTAATCTTATCGGACTTAATGATGCCTGAAATGGATGGCTTTGAATTGATTCGTCGTATTCGTGAAACGCCAGAAATTGCTGATATTCCCATTATCGTACTCACTGCAAAAGATATTACTCAAGAAGACCGTCAACAATTGAATAATCGAGTCGAGAAAATTTTTCAAAAAAGCAGTTATCAACGAGAGGATTTACTCAACGAATTACGCGCTTGCTTAATGAAAGTCACTCATACTGAGACGACAACCAACCCTGCATAAGTTGCCCTTATGCGTCTGACCTAAATAAAACGGACAACTTTTAAAATGACTTATAACTAATTCAGTCCGTTATTTTTCCCATCAAGAGAGGATACATAATGATTTATAAAAACTTACAACCAACCAAATTAATTGAATTATCGTTAAAACGCTATGAAACTTCATTGTCCAAAGATGGCGCATTAGTCGCTATGTCGGGACGCTTTACAGGACGCGCCGCGAAAGATAAATATATCGTCCGCGATGCAAATAGCGAAAAACTGGTCGATTGGGGAACAGTCAACCAACCCATCAGTAGCCAACAATTTGCGCAACTAAAAGCCCGTGTTTTAGAAGTCTTAGATGGGAATGACCGTGACAGTTTCGAAATGGAATTGTCTGTCGGGGCTGACCCACGCTATGCCATGCCTTTAGTAGTACGTACCGAGTTGGCTTATCAAGCCTTGTTTGCGCAAATCATGTTCCGCGAACCACAACCCCAATATTCAGGCAATCCGCTGTTAGAGCCTTTCTATGTTTATGCAGCACCGTCTGCAAAAGCCTATCCTGAAGCCGATGGTACAAATTCAGAAACTTTTATCGGTATCAATTTCACGACTCGAGAAATCGTTATTGGTGGCACAAAATATTGTGGCGAAATCAAAAAATCGATTTTTACCGTCATGAATTATTATTTGCCACAATTGAATGTCATGACCATGCACGCATCTGCAAATACGGGCGATGATGGCAAATCTGCAATATTCTTCGGACTTTCAGGCACAGGAAAAACCACTTTATCCGCTGATGCTAACCGCCATTTAATTGGTGATGACGAACATGGCTGGAGTGATGAGGGCGTTTTTAACTTTGAAGGCGGTTGTTACGCTAAAGCCATTAAATTATCGCCAAAAGCCGAGCCTGAAATTTGGGCAGCCTGCCACCAATTCGGCACAATTTTAGAAAATGTTGTGATGGATTCGGATACGCACGCGATTGATTTTGACTCAGAAAAAATCACCGAAAATACCCGTGCTGCCTATCCCATTGCCACGATTGCCAATCATCACCCCACTGCTTGCGCGGGCGAACCGACCGCGATTGTGATGTTAGCCTGTGATGCTTTTGGCGTATTACCCCCTGTTGCTAAATTAACTGCCGAACAAGCGATGTTCTACTTTCTCAGTGGCTATACGGCTAAAGTTGCAGGCACAGAAGCGGGAATTACCGAACCACAAAGCACTTTTAGTGCTTGCTTTGGTGGACCTTTCATGGTCTTACATCCTACCCGTTACGCAGAATTATTAGCAGAACGAATTAAACGCGCAAATGCTGCTTGTTATCTTGTCAATACAGGCTGGTGGAAAGGGGCTTATGGCGTTGGTGAACGGATGCCAATTGCCATGTCACGACGGATTGTCAACGCAGCAATTTCTGGCGAACTAGCAAGCGTTCCTTTTGAAATCGACCCCGTTTTCGGCTTTCAAGTTCCGACTGCGTTATCAGGCATCGACAGTGCACATTTAAAAATGGTGAACACGTGGCAGGATAAAAATGTTTACAATGCGCAATTATTAAAACTGGCTAAAATGTTCTTAGATAACTTCAAGAAATATGATGGTAAAGTTAGCGACAGCCTTAAACAAGCTGGACCTAAATTACCTGAAGTAGCACCTGTCGTGGCAGTAGCTTAGTGTTTTAAACACACAGATTAAAAAAGGTGTATCAACAAAATGTTGTGCACCTTTTTTAATTTTATGATTAACTATAAAAAATGACGATTTAATCAGCGTCAGAATTCGTTAAATAAAACTTTTAAAAACGCCTCCATTAATCCCATGCCCGCCAACCCCCCAAAGTCGCCGAAAAAACCACGTGACAAAAGCGAGAAAAAAAAGCCCGAACACGACCCCAGCTATAAACGCTTTTTCTCCCATCCTGAGATGGTAAAAGACCTGCTAGAAGGCTTTGTCGCAGAAGAATGGGTTAAAGAACTAGACTTTAAAACCCTAGAAAAAGTCAGCGGACAATTTACCAGCCACGACCTCCGAAGCCGTGACAACGACGTAATATGGCGAATTAACTGGCGCGACAAATGGCTATACATCTACATCCTGCTAGAATTTCAATCCAGCGTCGACAAATACATGTCGGTACGCTTCATGGTTTATATCGGCTTACTCTATCAAGACTTATTAGATGCCAAACTCATTGATGGCAAACTTCCCCCTGTATTGCCTATCGTCCTCTACAATGGACAAGCCAGATGGAATATGCCGTTAAACGTTTCCGAATTAATAGAACCTTCACCTCTTCAAAAATATCAACCTCAACTACACTATTTACTCATAGACGAAGGGATATATAACCCCACAGAATTATCGAACTTACACAACCTTGTCGCGGCACTCTTTCGCTTAGAAAAAGCCCAAACAGAACAAGAAGTGTCTGAAGTGATTAATTTACTCGTCACATGGCTACAAGAACCCGCACAACTAGAAATTAGAAAAGCCTTTGCGACATGGTTAGGGCGTGTTTATCTCCCGCATCATCTCCCAGAGGCAATAGTCCCAGAATTAATAGACTTACAGGAGATAAATGTCATGTTAGCGGAACGTGTCGCAAACTGGTATGAATCGGGCATTCAAAAAGGCTTACAACAAGGCAAACTTGAAGGACTTATTGAAGGAGAAGCAAAAGGAGAAGCAAAAGGGGAAATAAAAGGGGAAATAAAAGGTATCAAAACCGCCTTATTAGCCATCTTAACCATGCGCTTTGGAGAAGTTTCTCCTGAAACCAAACAAGCCATTGAAGCAATTCAAAAACTAGAACACTTAGAACAACTAATGCGTCAAGCCATTATTGTCGATTCTCTGATAACCTTCCAACAACTACTTTTTCCTACGCATTAATCGTGAAACCTTCAATATAAAGACCTAACTGATTTTTTAAAATCGGTTAGGTCCTTATTTTTATCACACCTCACTGAATTTAGAAGGTTTACCCATACGCCACACTAGGCAACCATAATACTAAATCTTTCCACATGTAAGTAATCGCAAGTCCTGATATTTGTAGCAGAATAAAGGGAACTACACCACGATAAACATGCCCTATGCGTATTTCTGGTGGAGCAACCCCTTTTAAATAAAATAAGGCAAAGCCAACAGGGGGCGTTAAAAAAGAAGTTTGTAAACAGACAGCAAAGACAACCGTAAACCAAACTAAATCAAAGCCTAAATCCTGAATGACGGGCGCAACCAGTGGCAATACAATTAGGGTAATTTCCACCCAATCTAAAAAGAATCCTAAGATAAATACGACAACTAAGATGGTGATAACAATGCCATCACCGCTGAAAGGTAGGGCTTTTAAGGCACTAGCAACTAATTCATCTCCGCCTAATCCACGTAAGACTAAAGAATAGGCAGTTGCACCGACAAAAATTGCAAAAATAAATGCGGTCGTTTTCGTTGTTTCTATTGCAACATCTTTTAAGATTGAAAAAGTCAGTCGTCCTTTGAATAAAGCAAGTAACGTTGCTCCAAACGCGCCCACGCCTGATGCTTCTGTTGGGGTTGCTATTCCCATAAAAATACTGCCTAAAACCGCTAAAATTAAAAATGCAGGTGGTAAAACTGCTAATAATGCCCGCCCAACCAGTGCCAGCGTGATGGGTTCTATATTGTTTGGTAATGGGGCAAGCTCTGGTTTTAGATAGGAAATGATGAGAATGTAAAGGATAAATAAAACACCCAATAGTAGCCCTGGAAAGAGTGCTCCTAAAAATAAATCTCCTGCAGGTAAAGATAAGCGGTCAGCCATTAACACCAACATGATGCTGGGTGGGATTAAAATCCCTAATGTGCCTACCGCGCAAATTGTGCCACAGGCTAATTCTTTGCTATAACGCTGTTCTAGCATGGGCGGTAAGGCTAATAAAGCCAATAAGGTGACTGACGCGCCAATAATCCCTGTAGAAGCAGCGAGCAATAGCCCAATTAAAGCCACCGTAATCGCATAACCGCCACGCACTCGTCCGAACAATTTCACTAAATTACTCATTAATTGTTCTGCCATGCCTGAACGGTCTAGCATCAAGCCCATAAAAACGAACATGGGTAAGGCGACCAATACCCAATTATTCATGATGTCCCAAATACGCTCGACAATCAGCGACGTTTCCGCCCAAGTTTCGATAATAAAGACATCAACATCATAATTTGCACTGATAAAAATAGATATCGCGCTAAAAATAACCGCCAAACCACCAAGTATCCACGCAACAGGAAAACCCGTAAATAATAAAAGGATAAATGACAAAAACATCGACAAGGCTAGAATCTGATCAAGTTCCATAATGGATTATCTCCCAGTCGATGATAGCGGTTTAGGAAAACGAAATAAAAAACTGCTACAGCGTAAAAAACGCGATATGGTGGCAATGCTTAAGAGGCAAAAGCCAATGAGTAGAACTGATTTAATCAACCAGCGATAAGGCAAACCCCCTGGTGCTTGTGAAATCTCATTAATTTTATAAGCGTCATACACAAAGGGGACAGTGTAAATAATCACGAGTGTGATAAATGGTAAGAGAAAGAAGAGAATACCAAACAATTCTATCCATGCTTGCGCTTTTAAACTAAGACGGTCATGCAAAATGTCTATGCGTACATGTGAATCTGATTGATAACAGTAGGAAAGCCCAACAATAAAGCCGATAGAGTACAGATGCCATTGAATTTCCTCTAATTCAATACGTCCCTGTCCCAATGCGTAGCGCATCACAACATTGATGATAATGACAAACATCAGCGGAAACCAAACCCATGATGCAATTTCCCCAATTGTACGAATAAATCCATCTAAGCGGGCAGAAATCGCATTTGTAGGTAAACCATGGGCAGGGACAATATGAGCAAAGTGAATTTCTTCCGCTGACGGTGTTGTGACGGATGGCTCAACAGGTGGATTCATGAAAACCTCCTTGCAAGCAAACGCAAAAATAGTTGATAAGTCATTGAAACAACGTTATTTTTACCAAAAATCAAAGATAATTAAAATAACATTGTTTCCTGTTTATCAACGTCGTTTTAGAAATTGCGGGGTAAATAGGCAAGTGCTTTCCAAATTTTATAAGTTTCCATAAAAGCCTTTTGGCTTTCCATGACCTTTTTAAAATCTGCATCTTTCGCAGCTTCTTCCGCCATGACTTGCTGTGTCACTTTTTGCAACTCACGTAAAATAGGTTCAGGTAAAGAGCTGACAGTAACCCCTTTTTCTTGCAGGGATTTGATAACTCCCCCTTGAATGCCTTCTCCTTTAGCCGTAGAACGCGCAACAGCAGCAGTACAAGCCATATCAATCATGGCTTTTTGCCCTTCGCTGAGTTTGCCCCATTCTTCTTTATTAACAAGTAAGTAGCTAGCTGTAAATGCTTGATGCCAACCAGGGAAATAGTTATATTTCACCACTTTATCAAAGCCTAATTTTTGGTCGATAGCAGGCATAGAAAATTCTGTTGCATCAATCGCCCCTTTTTCCAAAGCTTGGAAAATTTCCCCACCAGGTAACATCGTAACAGATGAGCCTAGTTGCTGAATCACACGCCCACCAATGCCTGCAAAACGGATTTTTAAGCCTTTTAAATCGTCTAACCCTTTAATCTCATTTCGAAACCAACCTGCTGTTTCAGGACCAATAATACTACATAACAAGGGTTGAATATTCTGTTTTCCATACACTTCTTCTCCTAACTGCCGTCCACCGCCTTCATACCACCATGCCGTATATTCCCACGGCTCCATCCCAAAAGGCACTGCAGCAAATAGCGGTGAGGCAGGGATTTTGCCTTGATCATAACCAATCCATGTATAACCAGCAGGCACTTTGTTATTTTTGACCGCATCGGTGATTTCAAACGGCGGAACTAACTTACCTGGTTCAGAAACCCGCAACTCAATATCCCCGTTGCTTGCTTTCATTAAACTATCAGCAACATAAGTAATCGGATCCCCTAAACCTGGTAAATCAGAAGCAAACGCAACAGGCACACGCCAACGCACTTTATCAGCAGCTTGTGTTGTTGGAACGATGAGGTAACTACTGAGGGTTAAACTAACAAAGGTGGTGGTTAAAAAAGCACGTGCAGTAAAACGCATTTGTTTCTCCTTATGATGGTTGATGATTAAAACAACGTTTTAACAAATAATGCTTGTTTTTATAATGTTTTTTATATATTCAGGCGATAGATTAAACGCTGATGTATCAAGCATAGCATAATCACTTGCAAGAAAATGCACGCGGTATGTACACCTTCGGAATTCATACGCATTTATGAATAAAAGATGTAAGAAAAAAACGTTTATACATGGTCTAACGCTGACAGATTGATACAATACATAGCATACTTAAGTAAGAAAAAACGCTAAATATTATAGATAAGTCAGTATGATAAGTTATTACCCGTATTGATTTTTTAATTTTACCTAGAACGACTGTCAGCGTTATCTATTTGCATTAACACAGAGAATTATTGTTATGTCATTCATTACTAAATCATTCCAACATATTTATACCAATGAAATTATATATATCCCCCTCCGTTATGGGCTGACAGGGGCATTTGTTGGCTTGGTTTCTCTGCTATTACTGATTACGGCATCTATTCATTATTGGGAAACAGAAGACTATTTAGAGGCGATGTATCATCATATTCAGCAACAAACCGATAGCAATGTCAGCCATGCAATTCGCTTGTTAGCAACGAATCAAAAAATTGTTGACGATAGCCTGCGGGAAAAATTAGATAAAACCGTACCTATTGTAAAACGATGGATGGAGCAATCAGTCACGATTGATAATACAACAGACTGGAATATCATTAAAAAAGACTTAACCTTAGAGGATGAAAGCGATATTTTTTTAATAGACGAGACAGGAATAGTCAGATATAGCAGTAGGTTACGTTGGTTAGGAGCAAATTACCAAACATATCCTAAAATGTATAATTTATTAAATAATTCATATAACGCAAAAACTCCATTATATAGCCGTACTATTTATGATTATAACCGTCAACGTGTCGGAAAATTAGCTTATATTCCTAACCCTTATAAAACTAACCAATTTGTCGTTATTTATGTCAGCACGCAACGCTATCCCCATATTATTGATACATTTGATGTTGCTAAATTGGCTAATCAACTACGTTTGATTAATAACACAATTAGTAATATACGAATTTTTAACTTAAATGAATCACTTCTAAATGATGAAACCTTAGTCGACAGTAAAACTAAAAAAATCATTACAGAAATGAGTAACACCCGCACGCCACCGAATTATCTTACTACAGCTAATTTAAACGCACGTTATCTATATATCAATTTAAGCGATGAACAAAATACAGGACTTGCAGACCCCAGTAAAATCATAGAAATCAATTATAACCGTAATATCATCAATGATAGCCTTACACAACTGAGTAACATCTATTACCTCATTATTGTGACCAGCATTGTGCTCAGTGTTTTATTCACTTACCTTATCGCTGACTACATTACACGCCCATTAAAAGCCATTATTCAAAGCATTAATATCATTGCATTGGGTAATTTAGACCATCCAATCACCGTAAAAACCAATAATGAACTGAAAATTCTTAAACACAGTATTAATTTGATGGTCAACAGCATGTTGACTTTTATCAATCAAATTAAACAACAAAACCAAGAATTACAAAAGCTTGACCGCATGAAAGATGAATTTCTTTCCAACACCTCCCATGAACTACGCACCCCGATTAACGGCATTATTGGCATTACAGAATCCATGCTCGATGGCGTTTCAGGTGCATTAGCCGATACACTCAAACAAAATTTACAACTGATTGCTCTTAGTGGTAAGCGTCTTTCTAACCTAGTTAATGACTTACTAGACTTCGCCCAACTAAAACACCGCGAACTCATCCTACATCCTAAACCCGTTGATATTCGCATAGTCAGCGATATTGTGTTGAATATTGCCCATCCCCTGATAGGGAGTAAAAACCTTATCTTAATCAACCATATTGCTGATGACGTTCTCGTCACAGCGGACGAAGACCGCTTACAACAAATTCTCCTCAACCTCATCAGCAACGCTATTAAATTTACCGAATTTGGACGTATCGAAATCTTCAGTAGCCAATACAACGAAAAATTTTTAATGATATCCATCACTGATACAGGTATCGGGATTCCCGAAGACAAAATCGACAAAATCTTTAATGCCTTTGAACAAGCAGATGCCTCTATCTCCCGAGAATACGGTGGTGCGGGGCTTGGACTCTCCATTACCAAAAAACTGGTTGAACTTCATGGGGGCGAAATTCGCCTACAATCCACGGTTGGTAAAGGTAGCCGTTTCAGCTTCACCCTACCACTTGCCCAACGCGATAGCCTCTTTTTTGACACTGCCATACTGCCAACCACAGAAGAACAACATACGGCTAAAACAGACAACGAATCTCTCCCCCTTCCCTTTGAACTACTACTCGCAGAAAATCGCGCTCTACATGACAACGCCCCATTACCTGCCATGCTTGCCGCAGAGCCTAGCCATAACAACACCCACAAACCTTTCCGCATCCTGATTGTGGACGATGACCCCGTCAACCTAAAAGTCTTAGAAAATCAACTATCACTAGCAAACTACCAAGCGGTTAAAGCTGTTGACGGACACGAAGCCCTAGACCATCTCTGGGCTGGCGAAGAATTCGCCCTGATTCTCCTAGATATCATGATGCCGAAAATGTCTGGCTTTGATGTCTGTCGTATCATTCGCACCCAATATCCTGCAACACAACTGCCCGTCATCCTGCTGACCGCTCGCAGCCAAGAACATGATCTAGTTGAAGGCTTAGAAGTCGGCGCGAATGACTACATCACAAAACCCTTTTCCAAAGTAGAACTACTCAGCCGTATCAAAACACACATCAACCTATCACGTATCAACATCGCCTACAGCCACTTTGTCCCCTTAGAATTCCTAAAGCTCCTAGAAAAAGACAGCATCATCGATGTCCGTTTAGGCGACCACGTTCAAAAACGCATGTCAGTCCTCTTTGCAGACATTCGCTCTTTTACCAGCCTCTCTGAAAGCATGAGCCCACAAGACAATTTCAACTTTCTCAATGCCTACCTACAACAAGTTAGTCCTGTGATACGCCAATACAACGGCTTTATTGATAAATACATCGGCGATACAGTGATGGCGCTCTTTCCCAATAAAGCCGACGACGCGCTACAAGCTGCACTGAGCATGTTAAATGCCCTCGCAAAATACAACTTAACACGCGGTCGTCCAGGTCGCCCTATTATTCGTATTGGCATTGGTCTCCATATTGGCACACTAATGCTTGGCACTATTGGCGAAGAAAAACGCATGGAAGGCACAGTCATATCGGATGCAGTCAACCTAGCCTCCCGTATGGAAGGACTCACACGAATGTACAATGTCTCACTCGTTATTAGTCAACAACTCCTAGAAAATTTAGAAAAAGTAGATGCTTATCACTGCCGATTTTTAGGCAATTTACGAGTAAAAGGCAAACGTGAACCAGTACAAGTGATAGAAGTCCTAGACGCAGAGCCAGACCTCAACACCCGCCAACTGAAAATTGAACATCTCGCTATCTTTAATCAAGCGATACAAGCGTTCTTTCAAAAATCTTTTACCCCAGCAACCCAACAATTTGCGGAACTCATCGAGAAAAATCCCGCTGATAAAGTTGCTGAATTTTATTTAGAACGCTGTCAATACTACGCCGTGCATGGCGTGCCTGATGACTGGGAAGGCGTAGAGGAATTACAAGAGAAGTAACAACGGAAATATAGTTACCGTACCATAAAAAGAGAATAAAAAATAACCTATTCAATAGATTTCCGTAAGAAAGTATTAAAAGTGAAACAAGAAGAAAATCTCACCCTAGCAGCGGTAGCGAAACGCTTTCAAATAGCCATCGCAAGCGTCGTCAGGTAGAGCAAAGTATCGGAAGCCAAACAAACACGTAACAAACCAACCTAAATAGACATGGAAGCCCTAAAACAAGATGTTGCGTTATATCCCCAATGCTTACCATGATGAACGCGCAACACAGTTTGGAATGACGGAAGGGGGAATTCGCCATGCGTTAAAACGTCTAGGGATTAGCCCGAGTTCGGCGAGATTCTTTTAAAAAGACAAGAGATTGTCTGAATCAGGATTTTCAGAATTAACAAAATTTAAACTCCTTAAACCAAGAAATTAACGCGAATCACGTTTTTTAATTCTGAAAATTCTGTGAATTCTGATTCAGACAAAAAAAGACCTGCTAGGCTTTAAAAACCTAGCAGGTCTCGCTCTGAATCAGGCTTTTTTCAACTTCCCAACCGCATCGCGTATCCGATTTAATCCCTTAATCAACTGTTCACGCGGACAGCCAAAATTTAAGCGGATAAAACCCGCTCCGCCTTCGCCAAAAGTTGCGCCATCGTTAAAGGCGATTTTTGCTTCAGTTAAAAAATATTGAAATGGGTCAGCAACGGGTAACGCACGACAATCTAACCAGCCTAAAAAAGTCGCTTCAGGCGCGGTTAAATTCAATTCAGGCAAATACATGGTTGTAAAGTAGCTTATAAAATGGCTGTTATGGCTTAAATAGTCTAATAAATCTTGTCGCCATGTTTCACAGGATTGATAGGCAGCAATACTCGCCGTTACGCCTAAAATATTGACTTCTGGCACTATCCCTTGCATTGCGCGTTTGAATTGTTGGCGCAGTTGTGGATTTTGGATAATGGCAAAGCTACAGCCTAAGCCTGCAATATTAAAGGTTTTACTCGCTGCCATGAAAGTAATGCAGTTGTCTGCAATTTCAGGCGAGAGTGCGGCAAGTGGCGTGTGTGTGCGTCCGTCTAGGAGTAGGTCGCAGTGAATTTCGTCGGAGCAAATGACTAATTGATGTTTTAAACAAATCTCTGCAAGTTGTTGTAATTCTTCAGGGGTAAAGAGTCGCCCAACGGGGTTGTGCGGATGGCAGAGTAAAAATAGGCGGGTGCGTGGTGTAATCGCTTTTTCTAACGCTTCATAGTCCATGCGGTATTTTAAAAATTGTTTGGTTTGTTCATATTGCAGGCTAACGGTTTGAAGTTCGCGTTGTTGGTTGGTGGGTGCGGAGAGAAAAGGCGGATAAACAGGGGTTTGGGTTAATACGGCATCGCCAACATCACCAATTGCTCGACAAACAATATTTAATCCGCTGACTAATCCAGGTAATAGGACGATGTGTTCAGGGCTAACTTGCCAGTTGTAAAAGTGGGCGAGTCGTTCAACCAGTAGATTTAATAGGATTTTAGGTTCTGAACCGTAGCCAAAAACACCATGTTCAATCCGTTGTTTTAATGCGGTGAGAATCGGCTCTGGTGAGGGGAAATCCATATCGGCAACCCACATCGGCAATACATCCGCGCCATATCGTTGCCATTTTATACTGTCCGTGTCGTGGCGGTTGGTGATTTGGTCAAACGGAGAAGTCATTTATTTTACTCCAGTATTTCTTTGAGCGGCTTTAAGTAGGGTTCGTAATGTTTCCAACGGGCTAATGAACTTTTATAAACAGGTTGTCGAACTTGCCAATGGCTTGCGGTGCGCACGGTGCGTGTGGTTTGATGATAGTTTAAGCAGTGTTCATCCCATTCTAAGCCACAAGCAGCAACGAGTTGACGGCTAACGTTTTCTTGATTGGCGAGTAAGTTTTCATAGTCAACGGTGTGAATCGGGGCTGGGAAGATAGTTTGCCAGTGTTGCATCAGGCGTTGGTAGTCTTGATAGTAATGGGCGATATTCGTTAAGTCATAGGCGTAGGGATGATTTTTGCTAAAACGTTGAAAGTAAATAGATAAGCAGGTGTCGAAAGGGTCGCGCTGGCAGTGAATAATGGTTGCGTTGGGAAATAGTAAATAAATCAAGCCTAAATAAAGGTAGTTAGCGGGGAGTTTGTCTGTAATTTTTTGCGCTTGGGGTTGATAGGCGTGTAAGCGGTGTAACAGGGTATCGGCAAGTTGTTGGCAGGTGTTGGCAGAAAGGGCGGCAATACAGGCGGGAAAGGTGTTTGTTGTTTTTAATAGCTGAGGTAGTTGTTGCGCGAGTTGGGGTAAGTAGTTCAATTCGCCCGCGCCGTAAACTAGCGGATGACTGGCAAGAATTTGTTCTACAAGGCTCGTACCTGAGCGCATCATGCCGATAATAAACACAGGGGCAGTGCTTGGGTTGCCTGTTTGTGTGTGTTGTTGGAAAAAGTCCGCGTTAAATGTTTGAATAATTTCATCTATCCACGCGCTATGTTGTCGGTAATCGTACTGAATTGTTTGCTGTTTCAGTTGATTTGTTTGTTGATAATGATGAAAGGCTTGCGGATATTGGTTTAAGTCGTCGTAAATTTTGCCCAGTGCACTGTGTAGATATAAACGTGCATTATTATCTAGTTCTTTATTTTCTAATAAATTTTCTATCGCAATTAAATCGGCTGTGTCGTTTGTGGTGAATTTTTTCGCCCGTGCTAAATTTTCATAAGCCCGTGCATATTGTGGGTTACAGCGTAAGGCTTGGCGATAGCAGTCGATTGCCGTTTGACTGTTGCCCGAATCCATATAAGCAATGCCTAAATTATTCCACGCATCGGCATAATTTGGTTGATATTGCACAGCTTTTTGATAACAGGCGATAGCCTCTGCACTGTGGTTATACCGCCAATCTTCTAATAAACAAGAGCCGAGTTGATTCCATGCTTGTGCATCTTGGGGCGCGAGTTTAACAAGATGGCGTAAACATTGAGTTGCGCCGTCATAGTCGCCTTGTTTTTCTAATAAACAAGCGAGATTGTATAACGCATTTAAATGATTCGGTTTATGTCGCAAGGCAGCTCGATAAGCGGTAATCGCTTGCGCAATATTGCCTTGTTCATTCAGTAAATTACCCAGATTATTGTGATAAATTGCCTCGTCCGATTTATTGGCAATGGCTTTTTTTAACAGTTTAATTGCTTCGGCGGTTTGACCTTGTTGATGTAAAACAAGCCCTAATGCGTGCAGAATTTCAGGATGTTGTGGCGCGTGTTTTAAGGCTTGGCGGAGCGATTTTTCTGCTAAGGCAAATTGCCCTTTTTGCTGATAGTGGATGGCTTCGTTAAATAGTTGAGCTAATTGAGCTTGTGAGTTAGCAGGTTTCATGGTTTAAAGTAGATGTCCATCAACAAAAGGATTTGTGTCGCGTTCTTCACCAATCGTTGAACTTTCCCCATGCCCAGAAATAAAGGTGACTTCATCGCCTAATGTCCACAACTGCGATTTAATGGAGTGGATTAAGGTTTTATGATTTCCTTGTGGAAAATCTGTCCGACCAATAGAGCCTTTAAATAACACATCGCCGACAAACGCTATTCTTTTATTTTTATTAAAAAAAATCACATGACCTGGTGTATGTCCAGGACAATGACGTACTTCAAGAGACTCATTACCAAACTCAACATAATCCCCATGATTGAGCCAGCGTTGTGGGATAAAAGGCTCGTGCGGTGGAAAACCAAAAGCGCGGCTTTGCTCTTGTAGTGCGTCTAACCAAAACTTATCTGCTTGATGAGGGCCTAAAATGGGGGCTTTGACGTGATGTGATAATTCAACCGCACCGCCTACATGGTCTAAATGTCCATGCGTTAATAAAATGCTTTTGATAGCAATTTGTTGCTTATTAATAACACTTAAAATACGTGCAACATCGCCACCAGGGTCGACAACCATGCCCTCTTTGGTTTTTTCACACCAAAGCAAGGAACAATTTTGTAAATAAGGGGTTACTGAAACTGTTGTATATTGCATCATTAAGCTCTTTCGATAAATTCAAGAAAGCAGATATTACTGAAAATTTTGAAGAACGACACATTTTTTTCTCAATGTTCAAACTGCCTTAGCGATTTTAACGGTTTATCTTATCTTTATAACAAATCACCTTTTCAAGTTGATAACAGCTTGTTTCCTTGACCCTATTAAATCCACGTGCTATGTAATGTAACTGCATTGTCAGTTTTTTCTAAACTGCTTTGGTAAGGCATTATTTATATTTATTAATTATTCAACGCTTAAAAGGAGTCGGTTTAGTGATAAATCGAAGATGAACCGTGACAAGTTCTATTGAAATGTTAAGTCAGTCCATTGTTGTGTTTTCAAAAAACTATCTGCCGATTAGCCAGATTAATATTAAGCGTGCCATTACGCTTTTGATTACGGGTAAGGCAGAGCCATTGGATTTTAATCAAGGTAAGGGAATTGCCGTGCATTCACCCACAATGATTCTGATTGTGCCTTACCAAATTCGTTTAACTGTTACTCCTGTAGAACGCGCATGGCGTGCACCGACATTAAATCGTCGGGAAATCTTACGGCGTGACAAGCATACGTGTCAGTATTGCGGTAGTACGAAAAACTTGACGATTGACCATGTGATTCCGCGCTCTAAAGGTGGGAAACATGTTTGGGATAACGTTGTTACCGCTTGCGAACGTTGCAATAACCGTAAAGGAGATAGAACCCCGTTACAAGCCAATATGATTTTGCAAACCATCCCCCAACAACCCAGTCACCCAGCCCTAAACTTTGCCGCCCAATTTTGGCGCGAGCATCATCTTGATAATTGATGAACAATTTCTTTAATCGTCTGTTTAGTCTTGTGGGCGAATTTATTCGCCCTATTTTGATATAAATTCAATAAAAAAAATTGCATGGCAAATGCTTAGTTTTACCTCTAAACTTAGTGAAATGTCTATAAGATATGCCCCCAAGGAGAAGATTTAATGGTTGCAGAGGGCGATAAATCCGCTTACCCTAACCCTCCGCTAATAATTCGCGTTAAATCATGAGAGAGGTAAAAATACCATGATAATCAATGATACTTTATCCACCGATGTTAAAGCCGTTATTAAAAGCAGCGCACCTTTACTGCGTGAATATGGGGAAGCCATTGCCAAACGGACTTACGAAATTTTGTTTGAAAAGTATCCTCAAGTTAAACCCTTATTTGCTAAAGCCCCGCCTAACCAGCCTCATTTACTTGCCCGTTCCATTATGGCGTTTTGTGAAAATGTGGATAATTTAGTTTTTATTGCGAGTGACTTAGAAACGATTAGCCAGCGTCATGTTATTGCTGATGTTCATCCAGGGCATTACACCATGTTTGGACAATCTTTATTGCAGGCTGTGCAAGAAATTTTAGGCAAAAAAGCGAGTGAAGAAATTATTAGTGCATGGAAAGAGGCTTATTTTTTCTTTGCTGATTTATTAATCGAACGTGAACGTGAGTTATCGACCCGTTGTTGTAATAAAGAACATGCGAACGTTGTAATGGCATAAGTTTTTACCTAAAATTTTTTACGACTAATCATGTATGTTGTGGAAAACAGGGTGATAGTTTTCCACATTATATTTTTATAATCTCCGTTGTATTCTCTATTTTTTAATTTGTTAATCCATGTCTCTTCCCCTGCCAGAAACTGAAAAACTCCGCCAATTAGGGCTTGCCGTGATTCAAACTGAAATGCAAGCCGTCGCCAGTTTAACCACACGAATTAATCAAGCCTTTGTCCAAGCCTGCGAACACTTTTTAAGCTGCCAAGGGCGTATTGTTGTCATTGGTATGGGTAAATCGGGACATATTGGTAATAAAATTGCGGCAACCTTAGCCAGTACGGGTAGCCCTGCGTTCTTTGTTCATCCTGGTGAAGCGAGCCATGGCGATTTAGGGATGATTACCGCTAAAGATGTGGTGTTAGCTTTGTCTAATTCGGGGGAAACGGATGAGATTTTAACGATTTTGCCGTTAATTAAACGCTTAGGTGTGCCACTCATCACGCTAACAGGCAACCCACAGTCGACGTTAGCGAAAAATGCAACGGTTAATATTGATGTTAGTGTTGAAAAAGAAGCGTGTCCATTGGGACTTGCGCCAACTGCCAGCACAACCGCCGCACTGGTTATGGGTGATGCCTTAGCTGTTGCTTTATTAGAGGCGAAAGGCTTTACTGCTGAAGATTTTGCTCGCTCGCATCCTGCGGGACGCTTAGGACGGCGTTTATTACTCTTAGTCAGTGATATTATGCACACAGGGGCAGACATTCCGCGCACCTTGGGAACAGCGAGCATTCGTGATGCATTAGTTGAAATGAGCCGTAAAGGCTTAGGCATGACTGTTGTTTTAGACAATGTGGATAAAGTATTAGGCGTATTTACGGATGGGGATTTGCGTCGTGCCTTAGATACACAAATCAATGTCCACACAACCGACGTGCAAACCGTGATGACACGGGGTGGAAAAACGGTGAACGCGAACTATTTGGCTGTAGATGCTTTAAATCTGATGCAACAGCATAAAATCACAACATTATTAGTCCTAGACGATGCCAGCAATTTAGTGGGGGTTTTACACCTTCATGATTTATTAAGAGCAGGCGTTATTTAACCACGAAAGGCACGAAAAACACGAACGAACTTAGTTTTTTTCGTGCTTTTCGTGTTTTTCGTGGACATAGAAAAGCGTAAAATAGTCTCATTTTATCCCAAAAATTAACGAGGAGAATTACTCATGTCGATGGCTGACCGTGATGGAGTCATCTGGTTTGATGGTCAATTAGTACCGTGGCGTGATGCACAAGTTCATGTATTAACACATACTTTACATTATGGTATGGGCGTATTTGAAGGCATTCGTGCGTATAATACCACTGTAGGAACTGCCGTTTTTCGCTTAAAAGAGCATACCCGTCGTTTGTTCGAATCTGCGCATATTTTGGCAATGCCCATGCAGCACGACCAAGAGACGATTAATCAAGCTATTTTAGAGGTCGTGCGCGAAAATAAACTCGAATCCGCTTATATCCGTCCTTTATGCTTCTACGGCTCTGAAGGTATGGGCTTACGGGCAGATAATTTAAAAGTTCACGTTGCCATCGCGGCATGGACATGGGGCGCGTATTTGGGGAAAGATGGCATGGAAAAAGGCATTCGGATTCGTACCTCTTCCTATACCCGCCATCATATCAATGTCACCATGTGCCGTGCTAAAGCCGTCGGTAACTACATGAATTCTATGCTGGCGTTACAAGAAGCCTTAAGCTGTGGCTATGATGAAGCACTACTGCTAGATGCACAAGGTTATGTTGCAGAAGGCAGCGGGGAAAATATATTCGTCGTCCGCGATGGTATTATTTACACGCCAGATTTAACCTCCGCGCTGAACGGCATTACCCGCGACACCATTTTTACCCTCGCCAGCGAATTGGGTTTAACCATTAAAGAAAAACCCATTACCCGCGATGAAATCTATATTGCCGATGAAGCCTTTTTCACAGGCACAGCCGCCGAAGTTACCCCGATTCGTGAACTCGATAACCGTGCGATTGGAGCAGGCAAACGCGGACCGATTACCGAAAAATTACAAACCTTATTCTTTGATGTCGTGCATGGTCGTCATGGACAACATAAAGAATGGTTAACCCCTGTTAAATAACCTTATTTCAGATTTTGACAAAAAAGGATTGTATGATGAGCCGTCATGCGAATGCGACCCCTAACGAAAAAAATGAATATCAAGTAACTGAAAAAGATTTACCCCTACACTGTCCTACCCCTGAAATGAGTTTGTGGAATTCTCACCCTCGCGTCTTCCTACCCGTTACAGAAACAGGGTCAGCAAAATGTCCCTACTGCGGTGCTGTGTTTAACTATGTTGGGGAAAAACACGGGCATCACTAAACATAATACATAATGCTCGACACCCAAACCGCTTGCCTACTTGTCGCCCCCTCATGGGTTGGCGACATGGTCATGGCACACAGTTTAATACAGGTTTTACAAACCCAAGCCCCTGAACGCGCTATCGATGTGCTTGCGCCACGCTGGAGTGCAGGACTGTTGCAACGAATGCCCGAAGTGCGTCAAGTCATCGACTACGATATTGCCCACGGACAATGGGCTTGGCATAGCCGTCAACAAATTGGGCGTAACCTACGCGGACATTATCAACAAGCGTTTATTTTGCCAAACTCTTGGAAATCCGCCTTAATTCCTGCTTGGGCAAAAATTCCACAACGCATAGGCTTTTTAGGTGAATGGCGTTATGGTTTATTAACCGATGCCCGCCGTAAAGATAAACAACGCTATCCCAAAACGGTTGAACAATTCGTTGCCCTCGCCTTACCCGCAAACACCCCCGCAACAGATTACCCCCTGCCACGACTCACCCCACAATCAGCCAGCCCTACATTAACACGTTTAAAGCTCACGCTAGAAAAACCGCTATTAATTCTCTGTGCAGGGGCTGAATATGGCATTGCTAAACGTTGGTTGCCTGCCTATTTTTCTACAGTGGCTCAGTATTTTATTCAACAAGGGGGACAGGTTTGGCTGTTAGGGTCACAAAAAGATGCCCCAGTCGGCGCGGAAATTGTAGAAATGACGCAATCAACTGACTGCGTTAATTTATGTGGATTAACAAATTTAGCGGAAGCGGTGGATTTAATGGCAGTTGCGCAACAAGTGATTAGTAACGACTCAGGGCTGATGCATGTCGCCGCTGCCTTAGATAAACCCTTAATTGCGCTTTATGGCTCATCCAGTCCTACCATGACCCCGCCTTTACAGCCACAGGCACAAATTTTATACCTTGCATTACCCTGTAGCCCCTGTTTTAAACGAGTTTGTCCCTTAGGTCACACACATTGTTTACAAGATTTAAAGCCAGATATGGTCATTGCCGCGTTGCGCAACACTAACAAAACGCGGTAAACAATTTTAAATCGGTTGTTAAACTCGTTAATGAATGCGCTTGCATCTTACGCAAAATATTGGCGCGATGGCGTTCAACTGTTCGACTGCTAATATCCAAAGAATTTGCGACTTCTTTACTGGTGTAGCCTTTGCACAAATATGGCAAAATTTCGGTTTCACGATGTGTGAGCGTATTTAATAAACGCTCAAGTTGTTGCCGTTTAACAATTTTTTCACGATTAGCAACACAATATTTAAAACACTCATTAACGACAAACAGCAATTTATTTTTATCAACAGGTTTTTCAATAAAATCCATTGCACCTGCACGGATTGCAGAAACAGCAGAAGGAATATCCCCATGGGCACTCATAATAACGACTGGAATATCAATAGATTTCTCTTTTAGCGTTTTTTGAAAAGCAAGCCCATTACTATTGCTACTTGGCATATGAATATCGAGTAACAAACAGCCCATTTTTTCTGTCGCATAACTATTGAGAAAATCATCGGGAGACTCAAGTAATTCCGTCTCAAAACCTGCTTTATTTAAAAAAAACTTTACTGCTTTACGGATAGGTTTCTCATCGTCAACGACATAAACCACAAAATTAGAAGGCATGATGAAAACCTCAAACAATGTTTTCTTTATTTAATCCTTACTGCTAGTTATGTGTTTTTATGCTTTTTACGCTTCCTATCATCGCATATTTATTGCCAGTTAAGCTGAATAAACCCCACCTGTTTTAGGGGTGTATTAGGCTATTTTCCAGTCAATTTCCAGCAAACTAAAAATGCGTTTTCTTCCTGTTTTGTTCAAGTGTTTTTAAAAATATAAATAGCCCACCGTTTTCATAAGAAAACGAAGCATCGCTAATCAATTTAAACTATTTGAAAAATTGCATGGTATCTATTGCAAATGCTGCTAGGGAAGAACAGGCAAGAACGCCTGTCAGGTATGAAGTAAAACGGAATAAAAGGCATAAAGTATGCCCAAAAAACCCAAATGTCGGATGAAAAATTTTCCACCATCCTTTCCAAGAGATACGTTAAAACGTATCTCTATACACAATAAAGGGAAAGTGAAAGAAAGATAACTACATTAAAAGCGGAGAATAACAGACGTAATATTACTAGCAGATAACTGACTACGGACTTGATTTAACGTTGCGAGGTCAGTAAAAGGACCCAAACGCACACGATACCAAACCCCTGTATTATCTAGGGTTGCCTCTTCAATGCTGGCAATTAATCCTAAATTTGCAAGATGCACCTTTAAGCCCTCCGCCTCGCGTCGGTCTCTAAATGCCCCTGCTTGTAATAAATACGTTCCCGGTGTTTGCACGGCTAATGGTGCGCTATCTTCTATTGGAGGCATTTCTGCCTCCGCCACAGGATTATGAGGACTGGGTTGCAGGACAGAAGGCTGTTTTAACACATCATAAAACTCAAAATGTGTGGGCATGGTTGCCTTATCTGCGGGTTTTTCTGCCGTTTTTGGTTTTTTCTCTTCTGTCTTCTCAGCGATTTTTGCAGTTTCTGTAGATGCCGTTGCAACAGTTGCATTGCCATCGACGGGCGTTTCTGTTGCATGGGTTGGTGCAGCTTGTGTTAAATAAGGCGCGATTTCCCGTAAATAAACGAGAAAGGATAGGAAAATGCCGAGAAGAACGCCCCCTAAAAACCATGCCCAAGGGGGACAAGATTGCACATCCTCACGGCGCAAGCGGCGTTGATTTCCTGCCACGTTACATTACCTCTGGCGCAGATACGCCAATAATTGCGAGACCATTTTGTAACACTTGTTGTACCGCTTTAACCAAACTTAAACGCGCATTGCGTAAAGCGGTATCATCTTCCACGATAAAAATACTCGTGTTGTAATAAGCATGAAACGCCTGTGCCAACTCGCGCAAATAATAAGTAATTTGATGCGGTTCATAATTACGCGCAGCACTTTCAATCATTTCAGGATAGCGCGATAAACTCGTTAATAAGGCTTGCTCATGCTCCGTTTCTAAACGGCTTAAATCTGCCTCAGCCACTGACCAAGTCAAATTTTTCTCTGCTAACTGACGCAATACACTACAAATCCGTGCATGGGCATATTGAATATAATACACAGGATTTTCATTAGAATGAGACTTAGCTAATTCTAGGTCAAAATCTAAATGTTGCTCAGATTTACGTTGAATATAAAAGAAACGTGCCGCATCTTTGCCCACTTCATCGCGTAACTCGCGTAACGTCACAAATTCGCCACTGCGCGTCGACATCTGCACACGCTCTGTGCCCCGATATAAAGTTGCAAACTGCACCAATAACACCGTTAAACACTCAGGGTTTAGCCCCAATGCTGACATTGCCGCTTTAACACGAGGAATATAGCCATGATGGTCAGCCCCCCAAATATTGATAATTTGCTGAAAACCACGCTCGACTTTATTAAAGTGATACGCCACATCAGAAGCGAAATAAGTCGCTTGCCCATTATCACGGACTAAAACACGGTCTTTCTCATCGCCAAAATCACTAGAGCGAAACCATAACGCCCCTTCTTTTTCATACGTAAAACCATTCGCAACCAGCTTTTCGAGACCGCGTTTAACCGTCTCATTTTCAACCAAACTATATTCCGAAAACCAATTATTATAAGTCACGCCAAACTCGGCTAAATCATCACGAATATCGTCTAAAATCACCTCGAGACCACGTTTAAACACCGTCCGATAATCGTCCGCACCTAATAATTTTTTTGCCCGCTCGACCAAGGCATCAATATGCAATTCTTTATCGCCGCCTTGTGGCTCATCGGCAGGAATATCCACAAAGACCGCACTGGCAGAACGTTGGAAAGCCGTTTGATGATCACGGTATAAATCGCGGGCAATATCCCGAATATAATCACCTTTATAACCATTAGAGGGAAATGTAAAAGACTCGCCACATTCTTCTAAATAGCGCAACCAGACACTAGTCCCTAAAATATCCATTTGTCGCCCCGCGTCATTCACATAATACTCACGGGTAACTTGATAACCAGCAACACTTAATAATTCGGACAACGCCGCGCCATAAGCCGCCCCGCGACCATGTCCGACATGTAAAGGACCTGTCGGATTCGCAGAGACAAACTCCACCATAACCGACTGACCTGCGCCTAACTGCGAACGTCCATACTGTTCTTTTGCATTCAGAATGGTTTTAACCACATTCAAATACGCATCGCTGGTCAAAAAGAAATTAATAAACCCTGCACCAGCTATTTCAACTTTTTGAATCCATTCTACTTTAGGTAAAGCATTCAACACTTGAATAGCAATATCACGGGGGCGACTTTTGAGGGGTTTGGCTAACATCAGCGCAATATTCGACGCAAAATCCCCATGTGAAGCGTCGCGGGCGCGTTCAACTTGCACGGCAGGCAATACCGCATCATTGGGAATAAGCCCTTGCGTTTTTAAAGTTGTTAAGGCTTGATTAATTAATTGTTGTAGCTGAACTTTCAAGGTATTCCTCGTTTACTAATTAGGTCAAAATATCCAGAATCGTCGCCACTCACCATGAGAGACAAGCACATTATCAAAGACGACGACAAAATGTCGTATAGTTTGCCATAAATCAACTATTTTTCACCCCAACAAAGTACATGAAAACCATGAAAGATGAAAAAAAGCTTTTAAAATCCTAGTAACTCTGTTAATTCTGTCGACAGACTCACCCTAACAACTTGTTTACAATCATGATGCACGATGTAAATTTTTTAGTCATTGATACTGAAGGTAAATCTACTTTAAATGAAATTGCGATTTTAAACGCAGACGGTAAGTTGATTTACGAAGCCTTTAACCAAGACACACAACAGGAAATACAGTTTAATAACAAACCATTAAAAACGATTTTACAAGACATCTTACAACTCAGCGTCGATAAAACCCTCGTTTTTCACTATGCCGAACATGATATAAGACTCTTGAAAAGAAGTTTTAAAAGCGCAAGTTTAACTTTTCCACCATTAAAAACGGCTTGCACGTTTTTAATGGCTAAACAAGCCTTACCACAAGCAACATCTTATTCATTAGCCTATTTAAGCAAGTATTTAGGCTTAAAAGTAGATCACCAATTTTTTAATCAAAATGCAGCTCATTCAGCCCGTTATGATGCCGCTTTTACCCATCAACTTTATTGCCATTTGACCCAAACCGCCAATTTTTCAATAAAACCACAGATTATGAATCCATTTAGCGATAGTCGCGTCGACAACCCATTTCAACAACACTTAGACTTAAAAAGCGTTTATCAACATGAATTTGCAACTCTAAAATCTATCTTAAACGAAATCAAGCAAGACCCAAATCATCAGAGTAAAGGCGCGGTAGTCATCGGAGAAGCAGGAAGCGGAAAAACCCATTTAATGATGCGGTTAGCACAAGAAGTTTTAAAAAATAATCGCTTATTATTCATCCGTCAACCGAATAACCCTGACGCGATTTTGCATCATGTTTATAGCCGTATTTTAGAATCGTTTATCGAAAAAGTACCCGATACCCCATTTTCCCAACTAGAATACCTCTTAGCCCACAGTTTTTCTAAAATTGCGATTGAACATTATCAGCAAAAACAAACGAAAAAAGATGAACCAATTTTAGACGCATTAACAACAGACCATTTAAATATTTACGCGAAACTCGGCGCAGAAGGCACGGAAATAAAAAGAAATAACTGGGCGAGTTTAGAACGCATGACCCGACGCTGGTGGGAAAGTCGTTACAGTTTTGCAGGCATTGCGACTGCCATTATTCAAGGCTTGATTAAATACTGCGCTTACCGTGACCCACATCGCCGTGACTTGGTTAAACGTTGGCTTGCAGGCGCAAGTTTAGAGACAGAAGAACTACAACTCGTCGGCTTGCCTGATTGGGAAGAAGAGTTGAATTTAGAAGATTTTTCTCTACAAGCCATGATTGTATTTGGACGTTTATCCTTGATTGATGAACCCTTAATTATCGTTTTTGACCAGTTAGAGGGTTTAAAAGACAATGAAACCTTGCTTACTCAGTTTGGCAATGGGTTAAAGGAAATTTTCACAGCTGTTCCAAATAGTTTGATTATCCTAAATTTATTTCCTGACCGCTGGATGACTTTTCAAACGATTTTTGATAGCTCTATCGTTGACCGTATTTCTCAATATCGAATTACCTTAAACCGTCCTGATACAGAAATATTAAAGGAAATTCTCTATTTAAAGGCTAGTACCCAAGGCGTTGATTTAGAAAAATTGTTTAACGACAACGATTTCAGGGAAATTTTGAGTTTCTACTCAATTCGCACCGTTTTAAACCGTGCGGCTGAATATTTCCGCTATCGCGCTGAGGGTATTAGCTTACCGCATTTAGACACCGACAAATTAGTATTTGAGGCACAAATTTGGCATGTTATTGGTGAATTAAAAAAAGAAATCCAACAATTAAAACAACAGATTGGGATTACAGAACCAACACCGCCCGCCAGTTCCCAAAATAACCCCGCAGAAACGGCGAATACCCCTGCTACTGTAGAACAAACCTTACTAGACTACTTAGCCAGAATCGAACAACAATTAATTGCTGATTACAGTAAAAAACAAATTATCACGGAACATGATGATGTAGGAAAATTACAAACCATCATGAGAGCTTTTCAAAGCGTTAAATACGCTGATATTGAACTAGATTGTTTACATTATGGCAAAAAACGCCTACCTGATAATTTACAAATTAAGACAAAGAAAAATACCTTTGTTGTGGGTTTTTTATACCTAGTTGGTAACTCTTTTACCGCTCGGCTAAAAAATTTTAATGAACTCGTATTACAGCACAAAAATTACCGTTTTCGTATCTGTCGTGACAGCCGCGAACCTGCGATAAAGGGGAAAGTGGGCATGGATGAGATTGAAAAATTGATGAATGCCCAAAATGGCAATTATTACGTCATGGAACAAGATGACCGTATTCGCTATGAATTACTGTATCAATTGATTATTGATATTCAAAATAAAGATTTAGAAGTTGATTTACAACAGGCTTTAAACTTCGTTGAAATGGAATATTTGCGCGATTTTTGGATAATGGCATTATTGCGTCATTAACTCATAAACCGCTATAGACTGCTTGATACGCCTTTGATTAACTGAGATAACTTCATTATGACTGTCAATCCCCGCTATTTACATGAATCGGCTACTTTTTCACAAACAGCTATCGCCGATATACACCGTGCAGCAGAACAAGGGATTTTTCACATTCGCGGATTAGGGGCACAACGACAGCTACCCTCATTTGATGACCTCGTTTTTTTAGGCGCGTCTATGTCTCGTTACCCTTTAGAAGCCTATCGAGAACGTTGTGATACAAACATTATTTTAGGCACACGCTTTGCGCAAAAACCGATAGAGCTTGCTATTCCAATTACCTTTTCTGCTATGGGTTTTGGCGCGTTAGGGGTGAATGCGAAACAAGCGATAGGTTTAGCCGCGCGGGCGATGGGGACAAGTACGACGACGGGGGACGGGGGGATGATTCCTGAAGAGCGTCAAACTTCTCGCACGGTTGTTTATCAAATTACGCCCTCTCGCTATGGTATTAATCCTGATGATTTGCGCCAAGCCGATGCGATTGAAATTCTTGTCGACCAAGGGTCGAAACCGGGGGGCGGTGGTATTTTACTCGGTGAAAAAAATACGGCACGGGTTGCACAATTGCGTGATTTGCCCGAAGGCATAGACCAACATAGCGCGTGCCGTCATCCTGATTGGACAGGCGCGGATGATTTAGAAATTAAAATTTTGGAATTACGCGAGATTACCGACTGGGAAAAGCCAATTTATATCAAAATTGGGGCAACACGGGTGAAATATGATGTTGCTTTAGCCGTTAAAGCGGGCGCGGATGTGATTGTATTAGATGGTATGCAAGGCGGAACGGCTGCCACACAACAGGTTTTTTTAGAAAATGTGGGTATTCCGACCTTGCCTGCTGTGCGTCAAGCGGTGGAAACCTTGCAAGCCTTGGATATGCATCGCAAAGTACAGTTAATCGTCTCTGGAGGTATTCGGAGCGGGGCTGATGTTGCAAAAGCAATCGCGTTAGGTGCGGATGCGGTGGCGATTGGGACAGGGGCGTTAATTGCGTTAGGTTGTAATAAAGCGCAATATCTTGAGGATTATCAAGTATTAGGGACGGTCGCAGGATATTGTCACCATTGCCATACAGGTTTATGTCCTGCGGGGATTACGACCCATCGCCCAGAATTACAAGCACGTTTAGACCCACAGACAGGGGCAAAGTATTTAGAGAATTATTTAAAAACCATGGTATTAGACATGCAAACGCTGGCTCGTGCTTGTGGTAAAACGCATGTTTTGAATTTAGAACCTGAGGATATGGTGGCGTTGACAGTTGAAGCGGCGGCAATGGCGAAAGTGCCGTTAGCGGGGACGGATTGGATTCCGAATAGTTGATATTGGGCTTAATTCTTTCCTGAATATCCTGATTCAGATAAAAAAAGACCTATAGTAATCGTACCATAAAGTGATTTAAATTTAGGACTGCCAGTCATCCGCATCGTTTTATAGTACGTTTACTATAACAAGATTAAAACATTGTCTGAATCAGGATTTTCAGGATTAACAGGATTTAAAACCCTCAAATCAAAAAGTTAGGTGAATCACGCTTTTTAATTCTGCTAATTCTGAAAATTCTGTGAATTCTGATTCAGACAAGCTGTTGTCTTTTTAAAAGAAACTTGCCGAACTCAGGTTATAAAGGTTTATTCAGCGAGATAGTCTGATGAAAAGTAATAAACAGCGACGTTTAGAAATTAAGGCTAAACGATTGAAAAAAAGCATGAATCAGTTAAAGGTTACACCGACTATTATCATTCCTAAAGGGGCGGTTTTAGCAAATCCCCTGCAATTAGTGCATAACCATACTTACAGCTTATTACCGCATTATTATGTGGATTATCCATTTACCTGTCGGGATTGTGGCGCGGAAGCGGTTTGGACGGCAGAAAGACAACGGTGGTGGTATGAAGTGGTTAAAGCGCATATTCACTCGACCGCCGTGCGTTGTGCAAGCTGTCGCCATAAACTGCGTGAGCAAAAACGCTTGCAACAGGCACATATGCAAGCAATGGCTGAGAAGCATAAAGCTAGCACACCATCTTGCTAAAAATAAAATATCAGGCTATCTGTAAAGCTGATATTGTTCAATGATTTCAAAAACAGGCGCGGGAATTAAATAGCTGGGATTACGTTGTTGTGCAATCAAAGTACGGATTTGGGTTGCGGAAATGGTTAAGGCAGGAATTTCTTCAACTAAAATTTTTCCCGCGAGTCGGTTATTCATTTCTGCAATGTTATTTACTTGATGAGTCACTAAAAAGTCGTGCATACGGTGCGACATTGGTAATAAAGTACCAGGGCGACGCACAACAACTAAGTGGGCAAGTTCAATAATTGATTCCCATGCGTGCCATGTCGGTAGCCCAATAAAGGCATCCATCCCGAGAATTAAACAGAGTGGGTGTTGTGGGTAATCATTTCTTAAACTGCGGAGGGTGTCGATGGTGTAGGAATAGCCTTGACGCTTTAATTCGCGGTCATCGGCAATCAGTCCATTCACCCCAGCAACCGCTGCTTGTACCATGGCAAAACGCAATTCTGCATTCACAGTCGGTTTTTCTCGATGCGGAGGACTAGCCGCAGGGATTAAATGGACTTGGGCAAAAGATAAGCGTTCATAGAGTTCTAGGGCAAGGCGTAAATGTCCATGGTGAATGGGGTTAAACGTACCGCCTAACATGCCTATAGGTTTATACAACGGTGCTGGGTCTGTCATTTTTTAATTTAATTTCAGAAGTTATACACGCACATGTCCATCGCCAAGGACGATGTATTTTTGTGAGGTTAGCCCTTCTAAGCCGACGGGACCGCGTGCGTGAAATTTATCGGTACTGATGCCAATTTCTGCACCTAAGCCATATTCAAAGCCATCAGCAAAACGGGTAGAGGCGTTAATCATCACGGAGCTAGAGTCGACTTCACGAAGGAAACGTTGCGCTTTGCTCCAGTTTTCGGTGACGATAGCGTCTGTATGTTGTGAGCTGTATTGGCGGATATGTTCCAGCGCGCTGTCTAAATCAGGCACAATGCGGATGGAGAGAATTGGGGCAAGATATTCTGTACGCCAATCTTCTTCTGTCGCAGGTTTAATGCCGTTGATGAGAATTTGTGTGGCAGGACAGCCGCGCAATTCTACGCCTGCGGTTTGGTACATGTCGGCTAAATGGGGCAGAACATGTGGCGCAATTGCTTGGGCAATCAATAGGGTTTCCATGGTGTTACATGTGCCATAACGGTGAGTTTTGGCGTTGTAAGCGATGGCGATGGCTTTGTCGAGATTGGCTTCGTCATCTATGTAAACGTGGCAAATGCCATCTAGGTGTTTAATCACAGGCACGCGAGCCTCTTGGCTGATACGTTCAATTAAACTTTTACCTCCACGCGGAATGATGACATCGACGTATTCATTCATTTTAATCAGTTCACCAACTGCCGCGCGGTCTGTGGTTTCAATTACTTGTACGGCTGTGCTGGGAAGTCCTGCACAGACTAATCCTGTGTGGATACACTGGGCAATGGCTTGATTGGAGTGCACCGCTTCAGAGCCACCGCGTAGAATCGTGGCATTACCTGATTTGAGACATAAAGCGGCGGCATCAATGGTGACATTAGGACGGGATTCGTAAATCATGCCGACAACGCCCAAAGGCACGCGCATTTTACCAACTTGAATGCCTGTAGGTCGGTATTGTAATTGGCTAATTTCGCCAATAGGGTCGGGGAGGGCAATGATTTGTTGAACACCTTCAATCATAGAAGCAACCCGTTGGGGGTTGATGGTTAAGCGTTCTAACAATGCGCTGTCTAAGCCTTTAGCTTGACCGTTTGCCACGTCTTGCGCGTTGGCAGCGAGTAACCGTTCTTGGTGTTTTTCTATTTGTTCCGCAATAATGGCTAAGGCTTGATTTTTAACGGCTGTGCTTGCTTTTGCGAGCAGTACGGATGCACTTCTTGCCTGTTTTCCAATGCGTAACATTTCCGCTTGTAAGCTCATACGATGTCCTCAAACAACCCTTTTATGACTTTAAAATAACGCCCTTCAATCAGTTAGTGGGCAAAAAAAAATAGTGGGGGGATGGTGTTCTTTTATTTACAGTTTAACGCCTGAGATTTGTACACTGAGGCGTAGGAGTTCGTCCCAGACATTACCGCTTGCAGCCCCTTTTATCATGCGGTCAATGATAACGGTTTGTTGTAGAAACGTTTGCCATTTTGTCGGTGGGTAACGTTTGGCGGCTTTTTGGATAATGGCTTGACGTTGTTGCCAAATACGTAGATTACGAAAAACTTGGTCGGCGCGTTGTCCGCTTTGTAAGGCGTAAGTGACTTGGCAAAGAAGGCGAATATCTTTTGTTAATGCCCAGAGAATTAAAACAGGGTCGTATCCTTCGGCTTTTAGCCCTTGTAGTTGACGCACACAACGGGCTGTTTCGCCATTTAAAAGTGTATCGACCCAGTCAAAAATCTCAAAGCGGGCACTGTCTGCAACTGCGTCCATCACTTGTTCTATATCAATCGTTTGTGTTGTGCCGTAAAGCAGTTTTAACTTTTCTATTTCTTGCGCACAAGCGAGTAAATGCCCTTCAGAGCGTTCGGCAATCATTTGAATTGCATCAGGTGTTGCTTTAAGTCCTTGCACATGTAAGCGATGTTGTATCCATGCGGGCAATTCTGCGAGTTCTAAGGGGAATACGGGAACAATCACGCCTTTTTCTTCAATGGTGGTAAACCATTTGGTTTTTTGCTTTTGACTATCTAACTTGTCCGCAGTCATCAATAACAGCGTGTCAGGTGGTGGATTATTTAAATAAGCCGTTAATACTTTAGTGCCCGCATCGTTAGGTGTTTTACTGCCTAGTTGAATTTCTAATAATCGCCGTGTTGCGAATAAAGAAAGGCTATTCGCCTCTTGCTCTACACTTTTCCAATCAAAACTGGTATCTACAACCATGATAATTCTTTCGCTAAATCCTTGCTGGCGGGCAGATTGGCGTAATAAATCGCTACATTCCATCAGTTGCAAGGGTTCTTCGCCCGTTATTAAATAAACCGGTGCGTAGGTTTGTTTTTGTAGATGGTTTAAAAATTGAGCGGGTTTAATACGCATAGCGAAGAATAATAAAGAAAATCATCATATAATAAAAAATTTAGGGCGTGTCTTTTTCTTTTTTCTCCTGTTTATCTTTATCGTGATTATTTGACATGCCCATCATGGCTTGCCAAAAGGTTTTTTGTAAGGTGCTTAATGATTGTAAATGCTCAGGTAAAAATGGTTTCATCAATGTTGCAGGGTCAAAACCTTCAATCCCTGTGGACATGTTTTTGCGGATGATTTCTAACATTTCATCTTGTAAAGGTTCAAGATTAGGTAATCCAAAAAAGCTTCTCAACTCTTGTGGCGTTGCTTCAACATCAACTTTTATTTTCATAATCATGCACTCGATGAGGTAGTCCTGCCTAATGATTAGGTAGGAGTCAGCTTGAAACAGTGAGCAGTGTACCGTTTTAGGGGAAAATATGTAATGGCAGATATCTTGCCTGACAACGCCCCGCCTATGATTTACTGATATGGTGTGAAACTTGCCTTTCTCTATGACACCAGCATAGACAATACAATCGCTTTTTGTCATACACATAAATTATGTTGAAGCGATAAAAATCAAAGTATCATCATTATTTTATGCTTAATTTATTCATTAAGTTAATGATGCGGTGCATAAACCCTTAAACTAAATAATGCATAGACCACCCATCTTTAACAAAGATGAAACATGTTATTTATAACGTGATATTACTATTATTTTCAATACAATAAACAGATTATTTCTAATTTCTATCATCTACGAGTTATTGCTTATTGACAAATATCGTTTTATGCTTAGTAGCACAACGCTTTTAATCAACTAACCCATTGAATATACAGATGCATAAACATCCATCAACGGTATTACATGATAAATGGAATAACGGGCTAGCTTACTTATTTCAAGTTTTTTTATTGGCAACTGTTTATTTTGCAGCTGCACATGTCGGTTTTTTTCTAGGCATTTCTACACGCGGCGTGATGCCTGTTTTTTTGCCTGCAGGGGTTGCTTTATCTGCCTTGTGGTTATTTGGAATTCGTTTGTGGCCAGGCATTATTTTAGGATTATTACTGACCAAGTTTGATGGATTATGGGCACATGACCTTTCAATTTTTACAATTCTATTTTTTCAATCTATTGGGGCAGCAACACAAGCCATTTTAAGCGTTCTCTTACTCAAATATTTAAATTTTAAAGATAAATTTAATCGTGTTCGTGATGTGTTTAGTTTTGGCGTTGTTACTTTTTTTGTCGCGCCACTGATTGGCTCTACGATTTATGCCATTGCATTTTATATTCAAGAGTTTCCTTTAATTGGTACATTTTTTCAAACCACGTTGAATAATTCACAGTTTGAAGGATATCGTGAGCAAATTTTTATTACGACGGTTTTAAACGATGGGATAGGCATGTTTGTCATGACAGCAACCTTGCTAGTTTGGCGACAACTACCTGAAAATATAAATATTTACATGAGTTTAAAACGCCGTTTTGAGGCTTTAGTCTTATTAACGACGTTAGTTAGTGTCTGTGTATTAAGTTTAGACATAGAGCAGGCACAACAACGGCAATTGTTTTTATATATGATTTTGCCGTTTGTCATTTGGGCAGCAACACGTTTTGAACAACATGGCGCGACGTTAACGGCTTCGCTGGTTGCCTCTTTATTATTAGTAGGTAGCCTTGAGTTAGAAAAAGCGCCCAGTCACCGCGATATTATTTATTTATTTTCTGAAATCAGTTTTATTGGTATTACCGCATTTACAGGGTTTATTGTCGCGGTTGCTTTTAGTGAACGCCGTTTAGCCATTGAAAATGCACAGCGTGAGCGGGATTGGGCAATTATTACTTTGCACTCCATCGGTGATGCCGTGATTACGACTGATCAATTTGCCCGTGTCACGTTTATCAATCCACAAGCGGAAGAATTATTGGGTTGGACACAGCGGCAAGTTTTAAATCGTCCAATTTCTGAAGTTTTTCAAGTCCGTGCCTTAGATGAATTAGGGGGGAAACAAGAAAATCCCGTTGAACGGTGTCTGCGTGGTATTCATACCCCGCCTCATCGTAGTTTTTTAACTAATCGCTTGAATGAAGAAATTATTATTGAAAATTCAGTGTCGCCAATTCGTGACCAACAAGGGCGTAACATTGATGGTGTTGTTATTGTTTTTCATGATGTTTCTAAAGAGCGACATTTGCGTGAATTGTCAACGATTGCCAGTAATCAGGATGTTGTGACGGGTTTATTTAATCGACAAGAGTTTGAATATCGGCTTAGTGCCTTGGTTACACAGGCAAAAACGGAAAGTTCCTCACATACCTTTTTATATTTAGATATTGATCAATTTTCTGTCATCGTTGAACGATATGGCGAACATGAAGCGGATAAACTGTTGCAGCAATTGGCGGCGACATTGCAAAAACGGATTCGTAGTGGAGATATCTTTGCGCGTTTAGCACGCGATCAATTTGCCATTTTGTTAAAAAATTGTCCGTTGGAATGGGCGGAAAACGTCGCCAATTCGTTCTTAAAAGAAGTGCGTGAACAGCGATTTATGATTGATGAAAAACCGCTCAGTATTACTGCCAGTATTGGCGCAATTACAATTAACGCACAGACGGAGAAAAATTCTACTGTATTAATTGAACGGGCTGAATTAGCGTGTTATGCCGCAAAAGAAGAAGGGGCAGATCATGTGTATGTGCATATAGGCAATGATCAGAAATTGCGCAATTTACGCCATCATGAAACACAATGGTCAAATCGTATTCGTCGTGCTATTACCGAAAATCAATTACAGCTTTATAGCCAACCTTTAATTGCGGTTGACCCTAGTCAAAATGGGGTTTGTTATGAAATTTTAGTTCGCTTACGTACCGATAAAAACGAGCTGTTACTGCCGTCTGCTTTTTTACCCGTTGCAGAACGCTATAGCTTTATGGGGCAAATTGACCGTTGGGTAATACAACAAGTCTTTGCACAGTTGGCAGAGCGTCCGTTAGACAAGGTTAATGATGAATATATCGGCATTAACTTGTCATTGCTGACTTTACACGACAATAGCTTTATTCATTTTATGGAAGAGCAATTAAGTCATTTAACCGTCTCGCCCGATAAAATCAGTTTTGAATTAAATGAACAAGATGTTTTAAATACCTTAGAGAAAAGCAGTTATTTTATTCAAGCATTAGAGCAATTAGGCTTTAGCTTTACGTTGCAACAGTTTGGCAGTGGTGTTGCGTCCTTTGAATACTTAAAACAACGTTTGCCTATTCAGTATTTAAAAATTGATGCACATCTCATTAAGCAAATGGAAAACGATATGTTATCGCGTCATATTGTAAAAGCGATTACACAAATCGCCCGCCCGATGGGGATTAAAACCATTGCAACTGCGGTGGAGTATGAGACGCTTATCCCGCTGATTAGCGCGATAGATATTGATTATATGCAAGGTTTTGCTATCGCAACGCCTGAGCCGTTTAAGCCCAGTATTTATACATTCGCAAGTAGCAAGGTGTAAGTTTTAGGGGTTAATTGATTCAATGAGGTCTGCCAGCCCTTTAAGGACTAGCAGACCTTTTTGCATGTTTACAGAAAATGACGATCAATCAAGATTAAGTGCTGAACCCGCTTTATAAACGCATGGGCATAATGACGTACTTCGTTTGATCAATTTCTTTCGGACGAATGAGACAACTCGCATTTGTATCACCAAAGCAGAATTCAACTTCTTTTGTCGTAATCGCATTTAATACGTCTAATAAATAGGTAACGTTAAAGCCAATTTCAAAGGCTTCTCCCGTATATTCAACTTCTAACTCTTCCTCAGCCTCTTCTTGCTCAGGATTTCGAGCGGTAATAATCAAGCGTTGTGGATTAAAACTTAAGCGTACCCCTTTATATTTTTCATTAGAAAGAATAGAGGCACGAGATAATGCTTGTTTTAACAGGTCGCAATGCGCCAACATGAATTTATCAGGGTATGCAGGGATGACACCACGATAATCAGGAAAGCGTCCATCGATTAATTTGCTACTTAATACAAGACGGTCCGCAAAGGCGAATTTAATGTAGTTTTCGTAAACAGAGACGGTTATTTGAGTGTCTGCATTGTCACCTAACATCCGTGCTAGTTCATTGACGGCTTTACGAGGGATAATGACTTGTGTCGGTTCTACGCCTTCTAAGTTGAAACTTTCCTTTGCCATCGCTAGGCGATGCCCATCGGTCGCAACAACGGCTAATTCTCCAGGCGTTAAATCAAACAATAAACCGTTTAAATAATAACGGACATCCTGTTGTGCCATAGAAAATTGTGTTTGTGCTAATAAATCGCGGAGGGTGCGCTGAGCAATTTCAAAGGTAAAACGCAATGTTGTTTCAGATTGTTTATCAGCAGAAAGGGTCGGAAATTCGTCTGCATTTAACGTTGATAGGGTAAAACGACTGCGTCCTGATTTAATCACCGCCCGATTATCTGGCTCTGCTTGAATTTCAATCAGCGAGTTATCCCCTAAAGAGCGACAAATATCTAAGAATTTACGGGCAGGTATGGTTGTACGCCCTTCGACTACATCACTTTCTGCTTCTAATGGAATACAGCAAGAAATCTCTATTTCTGCATCTGTTGCCGTTAAATGCAAGGTTTGTCCTTTTACCTCAACAAGGGTATTACCTAAAATTGGCAAGGTTTGACGAGGCTCAACTGCCCCATTGACCATTTTTAAAGGATTTATTAGGTCTTTACGAATTATTGCTAATTTCATAAATTCTTCCTGATATTGAGGGCTAAGTAATTAATACTAATGTAAATGAGTCAAGCTCATTATAAAAGATTCGGGTGGAATTCTAAATAGGGGGTTGTTGCGATGTGATACACACCGCAGACAACTGGATTCTGGATTAATGTGTCAGTCGTTCTAATAAATGGCTGTAATCACGTTGCACTTGTGAATCAGCGGTTTTTAGTTTAGCAACCGTGCGATAGCTATATAGGACGGTGCTGTGGTCACGCCCACCAAAAGCATCACCGATTTCGGGCAAACTGTGTTGTGTGAGTTCTTTTGCTAAACTCATGGCAATTTGACGCGGACGAGCAATTTGTCGACTGCGTTGCCGAGAACGCATGGTCGAAACTGGTACACGGAAATAATCCGCGACGATTTTTTGAATAGCTGCTAAGGTTATTAAGTGTGATTGTGTTTGATTAATCAGGTCTTTTAAGGTTTCTTGGGCACTCGTTAGCGTAATAGGGGAATTTGTAAAACGTGCGGTCGCAATAATACGGTGCAAAGCCCCTTCTAGCTCTCTAACATTAGATTGAATATGTTGTGCCATGAAATAAGCCACTTCTTCAGGTAAGCGCGTTTGTGCAATTTGCGCTTTACTATGCAGTATCGCAACCCGTGTTTCTAAGTCAGGTTGTTCTACAGCAACCGCTAATCCACAGCTAAAACGTGATTTTAATCTTTCTTCAATGCCTTGTAAGTTTTGCGGGGGGCGGTCACTGGTAAAAATGATTTGTTTTTGATTATCAAATAAATAATTAAAGGTATGAAATAGCTCTTCTTGGGATTGTGCTTTATTCATAAAAAACTGTACATCATCAATGAGTAAAGTATCCACTGATCGATAATGACGTTTAAATTCATTCATTTTCTTTTCATGCAAGGCTTTTACCATTTCACTGACAAAACGTTCAGAGGGAACGTAAAGCACTCGTGATTGGGGTTGTTTTTGTAAAATTTGATTGCCAACCGCATGAATCAGATGTGTTTTACCTAAGCCTACACCACCATAAATAAACAAAGGGTTATAAATCCCTTGTTCTTGTGCCACTTGTTTTGCGGCAGATAACGCAATACGGTTTGAATTTCCCGAGACGAAATGACTAAACAGTAATTTTGCATTGAGATGGGTTGTAAAAGTCTCTTGAGCGACTGGGATTGCTTGACTGGTAACAGCGTGGTTTAGCAATGAACTTTTTGATACAGCTGTGGCTGGTGAACTATTCACGGAGACACGGCTATTCCCAACTTGAAGCGTTAACTGTGGTGTACCACTAGGGCGCAAACGCATCAGCAGTGCATTGATTTGTTCAGCATAATTTTGCTTAACATAATCCATGACAAACCGATTCGGAGCAAGGAGTCGTAGAGTTTGAGTATCTTCGAGGGCTTGCAACGGGCGTATCCAAACATTAAAGTCTTGCCCTGACAGCTCTCGCTCTAAGGTTTTTAGACACTCATTCCACAGTTTTGTGGATACCAATTTAAACCTCCAATGAAAGATAATTCAGGAAACAAGCAAAATGGGGTTAATGAGTTTATACTGCTTACCTTGTATATGCTAGCTTTCAAATTTTTCCTAAATCGCCACTTAATTTAATGATTTTTAAAAAGAAATATTTTTTTAGATCATGAAAAGTTGTTTAAGTTTTATTTTTAATATCAAATTGATAAAGAAAGAAATGCAAGCATAAGAAATTTTTTTCAGGTCTATACTCTTGACAACATTTTTTCAGAAAAAATACAATAGTCTGTTTACCTACCTGCATATTAGAGGAGAAATCCCATGAAAAGAACCTTCCAACCCAGCGTATTAGTGCGTAAACGTCGCCATGGCTTCCGTGCACGGATGCAAACTCGTGGCGGTCGTTTAGTATTAAAATCCCGTCGTGAAAAAGGTCGGCATCGTTTAAGTGCTTAATGGACGATTCAACGCGCTATGTGTTTAGCCGTCAGCAACGTTTGTTAAAAGCCGCTGACTTTAAGAAAGTTTTTGAGAAATCTTATAAATCGGGTGATCGCTATTTTACAGTGCTTGCCCGCGCTAATGGTCTTTCTCAGGCTCGTTTAGGGTTAGCGATTGCCAAAAAGCAGATGAAATTGGCGGTTATGCGTAATCGGGTGAAACGGTTAGCGCGTGAAAGTTTCCGCCTTCATCAACATACTTTGGCAGGATTAGATTGTGTTGTATTAGCCCGCCAAAATTTAGCCGACATAGAAAATGCTACGCTGTTATGTTCATTAATAAGGCATTGGCGGTTTTTAGCCGCGCAATGCAAAAAGTCCTGATTCTTCTCATTCAAGGCTATCGTCTTTTCATTAGCCCTTATCTGGGGCAACATTGTCGATTCCACCCAAGCTGTTCTGAATATGCCCAAATAGCCATCCGTGAACACGGGGTGCTGTCTGGTTTGTGGCTGGCTATTAGACGCTTGCTCCGTTGTAACCCTTGGCATGAGGGTGGTTATGACCCTGTGCCTGAGCGAAGGAAACCTGATCAACATGGATAATATCAGACTCATCCTGATTTTTACCCTGCTATTCATTCTGTTACTGATTTATCAACAATGGCAAATTGATTACGGACAAAAACCCGTTAATCCTGCACCTGTTGCAACAACGCCTTTACCCGCTGATGGGAATCCTGTCACCAGTCAAGCAAATGGCTTGCCTACGGTGATGGATAAAACGCATCAAGCAACTGCGTTGCCAGATGTGCCTTCTAGCCAGACTCTTTTGCCACATCAAGCAATAGTTTCTGTGGAAACAGATGTTTTAAAAGTAGCGATTAATACAGTTGGTGGTGACATTCGTCAAATGGCATTGCCAAAGTATCCCGTCAGTTTAGAAGAACCTGATAGACCTTTTCAGTTATTAAATGACAGCTTGCCGAATGTTTTTGTCGCACAATCAGGGTTATTACCTGCCGAATATGCCCCCACGCATCAAGCGATTTATCAAGTCAATGCGACTCAATATCGTTTAGCCGATGGGGAAAAAACGTTAGAAGTTGTCTTAACTTGGCGTAATGAACAAGGGATTCAAGTCGATAAAATCTACACCTTTACACGGGGTAGTTATGTCGTCAATGTTAAACACCGTGTCCACAATAACGGCGAAACGCCTTGGCAAGTTCGGCAATATGCGCAATTTCAACGCACCCAAGTTGCAGAGCAAGGACAATCAAGTTTTATTCATACCTATATGGGCGGTGCAATTGCAAGTCCCAGCAGTTTGTACGAAAAACTGTCTTTTTCTGACATCAGCGATGACAAATTAAATCAAGAGAAACGCCAAGGCTGGGCAAATGGTTGGGCTGCCATGATTCAGCATTATTTTGTCAGTGCGTGGGTTCCGAATAAAGAAGAAGTCTTTAATTACTATACCAATGTCATTAAACAAGGTCAGCGTTATGTCTTAGGGTTTTATGGGCAACTTGAGACTATCGAGCCAAAAGCAACGCATGAGTTTAATTTGCAATTCTACGCAGGGCCTAAGATTCAAGATGACCTTGCCGCATTAGCTTCAGGATTAGAATTAACCGTTGATTACGGTTGGTTCTGGTTTATTTCTCAACCTTTATTCTGGTTACTGTCTTTATTACATGGCATGTTTGGTAATTGGGGTTGGGCGATTATTGTTTTAACGCTCATGATTAAATTGGCATTTTTCCATCTTTCTGCAACCAGCTATAAATCGATGGCGAATATGCGTCGGGTGCAACCGCGTTTAATGTCCATTAAAGAACGTTATGGCGATGACCGCGCAAAGATGAATCAAGCCTTGATGGATTTGTACAAAAAGGAAAAAATTAACCCATTAGGCGGTTGTTTGCCCATTCTGGTACAAATTCCTGTCTTTATCGCGCTTTACTGGGTACTGTTAGAAAGTGTCGAATTACGTCAAGCCAGTTTTATTTTATGGCTGGATGACTTATCCCGCCCCGACCCTTTCTTTGTATTGCCGTTAATTATGGGTGCGACCATGTTATTGCAACATAAATTAAACCCCGCACCGTTAGACCCTGTGCAACAAAAAGTAATGATGGCATTACCGCTCGTCTTTACCGTCTTTTTTGCCTTCTTCCCGTCTGGTTTAGTGTTATATTGGGTTGTGAATAACAGCTTATCTATTGCACAACAATGGGTTATCACTAAAAAAGTGGTTGGTGAAGTCAAACTCGACTGATTAAGCTGATACTATCCATAACCTGAGTTCGGCGAGATTTATAAAATAAAACAGATACCTGCTAGGTTTTTAAAACCTAGCAGGTCTTTTTTTGTCTGAATCAGAATTCACAGAATTTTCAGAATTAGCAGAATTAAAAACATAATTTTTTATTCTTTTAATTTTCTTGTCTTTTTAATTCTGAAAATTCTGATTCAGACAATCTTTTAATCCTGAAAATCCTGATTCAGACAAACTGTTGTCTTTTTTAAAAGAAACTCGCCGAACTCAGGTTATCCATAAAAAAAATAAATAAAGGGTGATTTTTTTCACCCTTTTTTTTATGAATAATTTTTCTAAGCATGACCTACAATTAGCGCAAAACATGCCGATTTACCCCTGATTTATCCGTTTTCGCTTTTTAACTAACTGTACTAGAATATCAACGTGCCACGGTTATTCCCAAAATTCCTGCGGGCATCATCCCAATAAATAGAAAAGCTACCTATGACATAAGCTTTCATGTAATTCACACCAAACGGAGAGATATTTAATATGGAAAAGGCTGCTATCCTTCACGTTTTCACCCCCGAAAAAAATGTAAGTCCTTTCGATGTCAACATGGCAATTGATGCGGGATTTGAACATATCATTCCCTATACTTCCGTTGAAGTCAGCGAAATAGCAGGACTAGTTCAAGACGCGATTTTTTCCAGAGGACCTAAAGGGGTAAAACGGACGGGTATCTTTATCGGCGGACGCGATATCGCTGTTGCAGACGACATGCTAAGACAAGCAAAGCAAGCAATGGTTCCCCCTTTTGAAGCCTCTGTTATGTTAGACCCCAGCGGTTCAGCCACCACTGCTGCAGGTCTTGTTGCCCTCGTTATCAAATCGCTAAAAACCTATCAAAAAACCTTAGAAGGCGCACAAGTCGCTATTTTTGGCGGGACAGGCCCCGTCGGACTCTGTGCAGGCGTAATTGCTGCCCGTTGTGGGGCGCAAGTGCATATTGTCAGCCATCGCGGTATGGAAGGCGCACTTAAACTCGTCGATGCCTACAGTACCCGCTACACCGTCAAACTACTACCCGCAGACGGTAGCACCCCGAAAAAACGCCTTGAACTACTCGAACAAGTCAACGTCGTCATGAGTACCGCAAAAGCAGGCGTACAAGTGCTGACTGCGGACGATTTATTACAAGCTAAACATTTACTCGTTGCCGCCGATGTCAATGCTGTACCACCCGAAGGCATTGCAGGCGTTGGCGTGATGGACAACGGTAAACCCCTCAACACCCCACTACAAGCCAAAGCCATCGGCGCGCTTGCCATTGGTAACGTAAAATATCAAGTACAGCATAATTTATTAAAACAAATGCTGGCAACCGATAAACCCGTTTACCTAGAACTGCCTAGTGCATTCGAATTAGCCTGTCAGCTATCCGCTTAGACGATGAATTGCACTCCCCTCTTAATTGTGGCGGTTTCTGCCCGTGCGCTGGCAGTTTCTGCTCACAAAGCGGGGCTTGCAACCTATGTACTAGACCTTTTTGCAGACACCGATACGCAACGAGTCGCCTTAGCCTATCAGCAAGTACAAGCCCAGACTTACAACTTTGACGACACCGATTTACTTGAACAAGTTCATCGCCTATGTCCTACAAATACCGCACTCGTCTATGGCTCAGGGTTTGAACACAACCCTGCACTACTTGCCAAACTCGCACAAGGGCGATACCTATACGGCAATACACCCGACATCTTACAATTTATCAAAGACCCACAAGCCTTTTTCGGATTATTACACCGCCAAGGGATTCCACACCCAGAAACCCGCTTAACCCCACCAACCGACACATCAACAGGCTGGCTAGTGAAACATATCGGCGGAACAGGTGGCTACCATGTGCAACCGTTAAAAACAGTAATAACAGAAAAAAAATCAGCTTGTTATTATCAACGGCAATTAGCAGGCAATCCCCACTCCGTACTATTTCTTGCCAATGGGAAAACGGCTGAAATCATAGGCTATAACGAACAATGGATAAATGAAGACTTTGCCAGCACCCCATATTTATACGCAGGCGCAATGCGTGTGGACGACATGCCATTTCAACCCGAAATCACCGAAGTTGTTAATTGCATTGTCAAAGAAACAGGCTTAAAAGGCTTATGCGGCATGGACATGATACTCAATGCAACAGGATTTCATGTCCTAGAAATCAACCCACGCCCGCCCGCCAGTTTTGAACTACACCAAATAAAAGGCAATCTATTTTACTGGCACTTACAAGCCACAATGGGCAAATTACCCACAAGCCCACTGGCACACCCGCGTTATAACCGCGCAAAACGCATTTTATACGCGCTAAAAACCCTAAATATCCCACGTTACCCCCAATGGTCAGCGTGGACAGCCGACCAACCACGCCCCAACAGCGTGATACAACGTGGCGAACCCATTTGCACTATTTTTGCCCAAGGCAGAAATTGCAAAGCATTAATTCTTAAACGTGAACAACAACTACAAACACTTTTAAAACGATGGCAGGAGAACACGGCATGAACAGCCGCATCAGCATCAACGCACTTACACAACCGCTAGTTACCCAACTGCTCAAAGATGCAGAAAAATTACATTTAATCGTCGAAAAACCCCACTGCACCATCATCGATGCAGGCATTAATGCTATTGGTGGCATACAAGCAGGTTTACGCATTGCCGAAATTTGCCTAGGCGGACTCGGTCACGTCAACCTCAGCAACTCAGGACAAGGGACATGGTCATGGCAAATACAAGTCAACACCAGTAACCCTGTTCTTGCCTGCTTAGGTAGCCAATACGCGGGCTGGAGCTTAAGCCACGAAAAATTTTACGCGCTCGGCTCAGGTGCAGGACGTATTCTTGCCCAAAAAGAACCCCTATTCAATGAATTGGGACTAACTGATAACGCAACCAATACAACTCTTGTACTTGAAGTTGATAAAATTCCCCCGCAAGAAATTATCGACAAAATTGTACAAGACTGCCATTTACCCTCTGCCGAAGCCCTCACCCTCATTCTAACTCCGACTCGTAGCCTTGCAGGCTGTGTACAAATTGTTGCCCGTGTCCTAGAAGTCGCTATGCATAAAGTCCATACCCTCCATTTTCCCTTAGAACGGGTTATTGACGGCATGGGTAGTGCTCCCCTTCCACCGCCCGCAAAAGACTTTGTCACCGCAATGGGACGCACAAACGACGCAATTCTATTCGGTGGACAGGTACAACTATTCGTGACAGGTGACGACAGCGACGCAAAACAACTTGCCGAACAACTGCCAAGCAGTGCCTCCCGCGACTACGGCAGACCCTTTGCGGAAATTTTCAAAGATTACAAATACGATTTTTTCCAAATAGACCCCCTGTTATTCAGCCCTGCAAAAGTCACAATTACCGCCTTAGAAAGCGGTCGCAGTTTCCATGCAGGACAAATTGATTTACAAGGGTTAGCGAAATCATTTGGAGAGTAGAAAACTAGCGGGATGAATATATAGTAACTTGAATTCGGAGAGTTTTTTAAAAAGGCAACGGCTTGTCTGAATCAGAATTCACAGAATTTTCAGAATTAGCAGAATTAAAAAGCATGATTCACCTGACTTTTTGGTTTAAGGGTTTTAAATCCTGTTAATCCTGAAAATCCTGATTCAGACAATGTTTTAATCTTGCCGATTAAAAAAAGCTCAGACTTTTTCGCGTGTTCCGACAGACCTGCTAGGTTTTGAAAACCTAGCAGGTCTTTTTTCGTCTGAATCAGAATTCACAGAATTTTCAGAATTAGCAGAATTAAAAAGCATGATTCACCTTAATTTTTTGGTTTAAGGGTTTTAAATCCTGCTAATCCTGAAAATCCTGATTCAGACAAATTGTTGTTTCAGATTGCTGTAACTAAGCCGACCACTTCACAGGCTGGCGTTTTAAATGAACAAGCAATAAAGAAATTGCTGCAGGAGTAACACCCGCGATGCGCGAGGCTTGACCGACGCTTGTCGGACGGTGTTGTGTCAGTTTTTGCCGAACTTCTGCAGATAAGCCTAACACCTTGCTATAGTCCAAATCAGGCGATAATTGCGCTTCCTCATAACGACGTGAACGGGCTATCTCGGTTTCTTGACGTTCAATATAACCGCTATATTTCGCTTGAATTTCCACCTGCTCCGCTACTTTAGGGTCTGCAACAGCGGGCGCAAGTTGAGGCAGTTGGCGCAGTTTGTCGTAAGTCATTTCAGGACGACGCAATAAATCCATACAATTCACTTCTCGACGTAATTCCGTCCCCAATTGTTCGGCTAATTGAGGGTCAGGACGTACCCAAATGCCTGCTAAACGTTGTTGTTCCTTAATAATCGCCTCTTGTTTTTCTTCAAAGGCTTGCCACTGTACGTCATCGATTAAGCCTAATTCACGTCCTTTTGCGGTTAAGCGTAAATCCGCGTTATCTTCGCGTAATAGCAAGCGATATTCAGCGCGACTGGTAAACATCCGATAAGGTTCATTAGTCCCACGAGTAATTAAGTCATCCACTAACACGCCCATGTAGGCTTCATCGCGGCGCGGTGTCCATGCAGGTTTATCCTGTACAAATAAGCCTGCATTTAAACCCGCAATTAAACCTTGTGCGGCGGCTTCTTCATAGCCTGTTGTGCCGTTAATTTGTCCTGCAAAGAATAAACCTTCTATCGCTTTGGTTTCTAAGCTGGGTTTTAAATCACGCGGGTCAAAAAAGTCGTATTCAATCGCATAGCCTGCGCGGGTGATGTGGGCGTTTTCACAGCCTTTCATTGAGCGCACAAGTCCGAGCTGAATATCAAACGGTAAACTGGTAGAAATTCCATTCGGATAAATTTCAAAGGTATCTAAGCCTTCAGGTTCTAAGAAAATTTGATGTGAAGATTTATCCGCAAAACGCATAATTTTGTCTTCAATCGACGGGCAATAGCGCGGGCCTACGCCTTCAATCACGCCTGTGTAAAGCGGTGAACGGTCTAGCCCTGAACGAATAATCTCATGGGTTCTTTCATTCGTGTGCGTGATGTAACAAGGCACTTGGCGCGGATGGTGGCTGATGTCACCCATAAAGGAAAAAACAGGGGTTGGCGTGTCGCCGTGTTGCGGGACGAGTTCGGTAAAGTTGATGCTACGGCTGTCGATACGTGGGGGCGTGCCTGTTTTTAAGCGGTCAACGCGCAAGGGTAATTCCCGTAAACGATGAGCGAGCGCGATAGCGGGTGGGTCGCCTGCACGTCCTGCTTGGTAATTGCTTAAACCGATGTGGATTAAGCCTGCTAAGAATGTGCCTGCGGTGAGGATGACGCTGTGCGCGTAAAATTGAATGCCTGATTGGGTGACTGCGCCGATGACGCGGTTGTCTTCGACAATTAAGTCGTCAACGGCTTGTTGAAACAGTTGTAAGTTGGCTTGGCTTTCGATGGCGCGGCGCACGGCGACTTTATACAGTTGGCGGTCGATTTGGGCGCGGGTGGCGCGGACGGCGGGGCCTTTGCTGGCGTTCAGGGTGCGGAATTGAATCCCGCTGACATCGGCGGCGCGTCCCATGATGCCCCCAAGTGCGTCGATTTCTTTGACGAGGTGTCCTTTGCCGATGCCGCCGATGGCGGGGTTGCAGGACATTGCGCCGAGGGTTTCTACATTGTGGGTGAGCAGGAGGGTTTTTGTGCCCATACGTGCTGCTGCGAGTGCGGCTTCTGTGCCTGCGTGTCCGCCACCAATTACGATGACATCAAAGTGCTCGGGATATTTCATAGTGCTTAATCATCAGGGATAAAACGCGGGTAATTTTCGGTGTTTTTTAGTATTTTAGCGTTTTGTTCTGGATTTGTCACAGGGGGAGGGGGTTGGGGAGCGGGGAGAGTGTCATTCTCGTAGTTTGGGTTAGTTGTTGCTAACCCAAGCTACAAAAACGAGAACACTAAACAGATTATGTACAATCACATTGCTACATCAAAAATTCATCGAATTTAATGCCCAATTATTTCCAACCGCTATAAATACCTGACCACGGATATCATTACCAGTAAAAATTCCCTCAATCTTTTTAAGAAAATAATCTCTAACATCAACATTTTTATCAGAATCCTGACCAGCCTCACCCATAAAAGTAGTTTCTGGTAGAGTAACTCTATAATTAGTACCACTGATATAATATTTCTCTAACCCAAATTTTTCAAACTCTGTGGTTATCGTATCATAATCCTCCGATGTCGCATTAGATAAATCTAAACTGACAACAACAATATATCCCATCGTAAAAACTCCTCAAGTTAAGTTATGTCTTCCGCGCTACTGGTCGGGGTTTGTAACCCCGACTAGAACATTTGAGAACGTCAAAACAAGCTGAAATGTTACGGTGCAGGTTACAAACCTGCACCAGCTCAATTACCAAAAACTGCTCGGTAATGAGGTTTATTAAATCATGAAATACTTTAGGTTAGAAGAGGAATTTAAGACTTTTTTGTCTGAACCGCAATTCACATAATTGCCATGATTAACACAATTACTAAAGATAATTATTTTGTGGTCATTGTGTAAATTGCGTGAATTGTGGTTCAGAGCATGAATTAGGGATGTTTAACTTTTAAAGGAAGATACTTTTCTATCATGTCAAAATCGCGGTCAGCATGTAACAACTCATGTTCATTCACAATACAAAAGGTCGCAATGAGAACATCAATTGTTTTACGTACCGTAACACCTTGCTGACGCAAATAGCGGAAATAATCTACAGATTGGAGAGCTATTTGTTGTCCTACCATATTTTGATAAGCAAAACTTAATAATAATTCACGCGCCGCTTTATGGTCTTTCTCGTTTTTAAAACCTTGTAAAACCTCGCACAAAATCAAATCGCCCAATAAAATTTGGTCGCGCTCCGCATCGTCTCGTAAATATAAAGTTTGTGTAGTCGGCTTGCCATTGAAGAAATCTATCCATACCGAGCTATCAATCAATAGCATGACTATCATTCCGCATCATTTCTAAATCGCCATCCCAGCAATATTGCCCAAAGGCTTGGCTTAATTTATCCGTTTTTCTACGTGTCACCAATTCTTTCAAAGCCATTTCAACAACCGATTGCGGATTATGCAAACCCGTCAATTGCAAAGCCTGCTGTATCAATTGCTCATCTATATGCAAAAGTGTGTTCATTGCCATTTTTCCCGTTATCTCTTAGTTCATGTTAATTTTAGCATAATGGCAACTTCATACTGGAATGAGTCATTTTTGAGATTTTTATCTGAACCGCAATTCACATAATTGCCATGATTAATACAATTACTAAAGATAACTTGAGTTCGGCGAGTTTTATAAAACAAAATAGAAACCTGCTAGGTTTTCAAAACCTAGCAGGTCTTTTTGTCAGCGTCAGGATTTAAAAGCATTCAACGGAGATAAAACAATACAAAACAGTATTATTTATCATCTTTTAAGCGTTTGTCTGTGGCTTCTGCTTCTTTGAAAGCAGCATCCATTTGTTCAGGGGTTAAGGGATGATATTTATTATCTTCCATTTCTTCGGCTTCGGTTTCACGTTGTTGTTTCTTCTTCAACACGTAACGAGAAATAAATAAACCAATTTCAAATAAAATGAGCATTGGCACGGCTAACAGGGTTTGTGAAATCACATCAGGCGGGGTGAGTACTGCGCCGATAACAAACGCACCAACAATGATATAAGGACGTTTTGCCGCTAAATCGTCAGGATGTAAAAGTCCTATCCAAACAAGCACAATGGTGACAACAGGAACTTGAAAGGCAACGCCAAAGGCAAAAAAGACGGTTAACACGAAATCTAAATAGCGACCAATGTCAGTCATCATCGCCACGCCATCAGGTGTCGTCGACACCATAAAACCAAAGACCATCGGGAAAACAATGTAATACGCAAATACAGCTCCTAAGTAAAATAGGAGCGTGCTAGAAACCAGCAGGGGAAAAATTAATTCTTGTTCATGTTCGTACAATCCAGGGGCAACAAATGCCCAGAAGTGATAGAGAATGACAGGAATAGATAAGAAAATAGCCAGTACAAGTACTAGTTTCATGGGGGTAAAGAATGGCGACGCGACATCAATCGCTATCATTTGCGTGCCTGCGGGCAGTAAGCTGACTAAGGGCTTGGCAAAATAGGCATAAATGCTGTTAGAAAATGGCAGCAAAATCCCGACAATAACACCCACACTTAATACAATTTTTAACAGGCGATCACGCAATTCGACCAGATGTTCTATAAAAGGCATTTCTCCTTGTGGAGAGGGAGGCGAGGTATTATTGCTCATGACGGTGTCTGTTGTCTTTCAGTGGGTTTCGTAGCATCGCTACTGGTGAGAACAGGCGTAGGTGAAGGGACTTCTGGCGTGTTATTCGTTGGTTGGGTATCTGTCGCAACTTGGTTGAGCGTATTTTGCACGTCTAACGCTGTTTTACGGGTTTCATCGACTAAGGGTTGCAAGTTGTTTTTTTCAACTTCTTTTAACTGTTGTTGTAACTCTTGCAAACGCAATTCTCGGTCAACTTCATCTTTAATCGAGGTGACAAAACGGCGCATCTTGCCTATCCATAAGCCTGCTGTTCGCGCCGCGCTCGGTAATTTATCAGGCCCTATGACGAGTAGGGCAATCACCCCAATTAAAACTAATTCCCAGAAACCAATCTCAAACATAGTGTTTTAGACCTTGTTTTGTTCTTTGGTTTGTTGGGTGTCTTTGTTGCTGACTTGTCCTTCAATCACGCGCCCTTTATCATCTGTATCAGTGGTTTCTTCCTTTTCACCTTCTTGCATAGATGAGCGGAAATTTTTAATAGCAGCCCCTAAATCGCCACCAATATTCCGTAGTTTTTTTGTGCCGAACAGCACAACAATGATGGCAAGAATAATTAAAAGTTGCCAAATGCTAATACCCATTGTAGAACCTCATTAATTTAGTGTAAGTCTTTACGTCATTAAAACAGTTGCGGGCTATTTTTCCAACCGCCCAATAAGTGTACGTGTAGATGAAAAACTTCTTGTCCGCCTGATTTTCCCGTGTTAATGATTGTACGAAAACCATCTAAGCCTAGTTGTTTTGCTAAGGTTGGCAAGAGTCGCATGATATGCGCCATCAAGTTGTCATGTTGTGTTTCAACCGTAAATAAGCTGTCGACGTGTTCGTGCGGAACAATCAGTAAATGTACAGGTGCTTTGGGGTTAATATCTTTAAAGACAATTACTTGTTCGTCACGATGTACGATGTCTGCGGGAATTTGTCCTGCAACGATTTTACAAAAAATACAAGATGGCTCTGTTTTCATTGCAAACGCTCTCAATGTTGGTTACGGCTGGCTTTTTCTTCAATCCCTGATAGTCCAAAACGGCGATCTAATTCATCTAATACCGCTTGTGGATGTAAATCTTGATGCACAAGTACGACAAGCGTGTGAAACCATAAGTCGGCTATTTCGTAAATTAGTTGTGCTGAATCTGCATTTTTTGCAGCAATTACGGTTTCTGTCGCTTCTTCGCCCACTTTTTTAAGAATTGCATCTAAGCCTTTCGCATATAAACTGGCGACATAAGAACTTTGCGGGTCCGCTTGTTTGCGTTCATTCAGCACAGCGGCTAAACGGTCTAATAAGTCATTATTCATATTTAAATCATACTCATGATGAAAGGCGAACAAGGGGTAATTCAAGGATGTTGTTCGTAGCGAAAGAGAATATTTTTCAACCGTTGTACAGTGGTTGCGTTGGTTTGTACACGTCCTGAAAAGATAGCACGTGCATTGTAAGGTGAACCGTATAATCCTTGATTACCTGCGGGGTCTATATCTAAAAAAGCACCTTCTAATGAAACCCCTGCAAAAATGCCTTGACTCCGTGAGTAAGCATAACTGGCGGCTCGGAAATCAGTGCCTGCATTGATACCCGCGCCCACAACCCCCGCAGACATGCCAATATCAGCCCCTAATTTAAATTTGCCTTGTTCAATCTGTTGAATGCTATCACGTTGCATAAAAACGATAACGATATCGCTGGCATTTGCACCAATTTGCAAACCTACGCTACCGCTAGCAAGGGTAATAAATGAGGGGTTTGTCCAAATGCCATTTTTATCCCGAATCAGCATAATGCCCGTACCACCACTACCGCCTACAATAAAGGCAACGCGCAGTAAATTAGGAATAATCACAATGGCTTCAGCTTCGCGTAATAAGGCAGGCGGGAGGCTGATTTGTATCTGTCTATAGGATTCTTCTAGCACTGCCGCTGATTTTAAGACGACACTATTTGCTTCCGCAGCACTGACCGTGCGACTGTAGAAGTTACGATTAAAATCATCTGCCCACGCTTGAAGTGTTATGCATAAGCTGATTGATAGCGCAAAAACAGAAGCAAGTTTCATAAATTTGCCTTTAACGATAAATCGTTTGCGGGTCTTTTTTGACAGGTTCAACAGTGACCCATTGGCTATCTTGTAATTGTTGGAAAAAGCAATGATGTCGCCCTGTATGGCAAGCAATCCCGCCTAGTTGTTCAACTTGTAATAAAATCACATCATTATCGCAATCAAGGCGAATATCTTTGACTTGTTGCACATGTCCAGACTCTTCACCTTTAAACCAGAGTTTTTGACGTGAACGTGACCAATAAACCGCACGTTTTTCTGTTACTGTCAGTTGTAAGGCTTCGCGATTCATCCATGCAAACATTAATACTTGTCCTGTACTGGCTTCTTGTGCAATTACAGGGATTAAGCCTTGCTCATTCCATGCAATTTGTTCTAACCACGATAGTGTTGTATTCATTTTAGCTGTTGTAATAGTGTTATCCCCAGAAAATCTTTTACTAAATCTTTGAATACTTCTACATCACAGAAGGCTTTTTTAAAGATTACACTGTAACGTAAGGAGGCAACTTGTTTTTCATGGTAAGTATTTATGTTTATAACCTGACTTCAATCCCTTGCGCTTGCATGGCTTGTTTGGCTTGGGCAATGGTGTATTCCCCAAAGTGAAAAATGCTTGCAGCTAATACGGCACTGGCTTTGCCAAGACTTACGCCATCAACGAGATGTTGTAGATTGCCAACCCCCCCTGAGGCAATGACGGGTACATTGACCGCATCACTGACCGCACGGGTTAAGGCTAAATCGAACCCGTTTTTCGTGCCGTCTTTGTCCATACTGGTGAGGAGAATTTCTCCTGCGCCAAAATTGGTCATTTTTTTTGCCCATTCTAAAACGTCTAAGCCCGTCGCTTTGCGTCCGCCATGGGTGAAAACTTCCCAACGCGGGGCTTCGCCTGCTTGATTAACTTGACGGGCATCAATTGCGACAACAATACATTGTGAGCCGAAGTGTTCACTGGCTTCTTTAACAAATTCGGGACGGCTGACTGCAGCCGTATTAATGCTGACTTTATCCGCACCTGCATTGAGCATACGGCGAATGTCTTCCAACTTTCGAATACCCCCGCCAACGGTGAGCGGGATAAATACTTGACTGGCTACTGCCGAAACGACATGTTCTATCGTATCTCGTGCGTCAGAGCTGGCAGTAATGTCTAAAAAAGTGATTTCGTCCGCACCTTGTTCATCGTAACGGCGGGCAATTTCGACAGGGTCGCCTGCATCACGAATATTGATAAAGTTGACCCCTTTTACAACTCGTCCTGCATCAACGTCTAAACAGGGAATAATCCGTTTTGCTAAACCCATAATGATTAACTCAATTAAATTCAGTAAGTAACGTTATCATGCAACATAGCTGTCAGCGAGGCGTTGACCTTCGGCAAAATCTAATGTGCCTTCATAAATCGCACGTCCTGTGATTGCACCCATAATGCCTTCTTTTTCTACCGCACAGAGGTTACGAATATCTTCAATATTGGTAATTCCCCCTGAGGCAATCACGGGAATTGTCATTGCGCGTGCAAGTGCCACCGTGGCGGAAATATTAACACCTTGCAACATGCCATCGCGGTTGATGTCGGTGTAAACAATGGCACTCACGCCATCTTGTTCGAATTGTTTGGCTAAATCGATAACGTCATGATGAGAGAGTTTAGACCATCCTTCCGTAGCCACTTTGCCATCTTTAGCATCTAAACCAACAATGATGTGATTGGGGAATTCTAAACACATATCAGAGACAAAATGCGGCGCAGTCACGGCTTTTGTGCCTATAATCACGTATTGCACACCAACATCTAAATACGTTTGAATGGTTTCTGCATCACGAATACCGCCACCAACTTGAATAGGTAAATCAGGGTAGGCTTGGGCAATTTGATGCACAACATCTGCATTGACTGGGCGACCTGCAAACGCGCCATTTAAATCAACAATATGTAAGCGTCTTGCGCCTGCTTTCACCCAACGCCCTGCGACTTCAACAGGGTCATTAGAAAATACAGTATCATCCTCCATTCGCCCTTGTCGTAAACGCACGCATTGACCATCTTTTAAGTCAATGGCTGGTATGATTAACATAATAAATTCCTCAACAACACAATAATTTTTTGGTTTTTAGTTGTAACATGAAGGTTGAATTTAGACAGATTCCAGCTCTTTGAATCATTTCAACCTAAGCATAAATAGGGGCTGATTATACCTTAAGGTATATGATTTTTTAAAATGACAGGATTAAGTTGTTTTCTCACAAAATTTTAGGATATTAAATTGTAGCTGGGTTTTCTGAATCTTTAAGCTGACAAAATGCTTGGATAATTTGCCAAATCGTATCGAGTTGATTCATTAAACTATGGTCGCTTTCTAATTCAATTAACTGAATCCATGCCCGCCCTTGAATAAAATCCCGTGAGGCTTGTATAGGAATCGTTTCATCCTGTTGCCCATGTAAAATTAACGTTGGTAAAACTCGTTGCAATTGTTTATCAGGATAGCGTAGGCAATCTGCAACAAATTCATAGCTTAATGACATTTCCCTTTCCCACGAATAATGAAAAATGGGCATTTCACCATCTGCTTGCCATTTTTGTAAGTTTTCTGTGCCAATAATGCGTTGGCATTGAGTGGGAAAGTCTAACGCAGGTGCAAGCAAAATCAGGCGTTGAATTTGGGGATAACGCTGTGCTAACCAGAGTGAAGCAAGTCCACCAAGGCTTGAGCCTATAACGGTGCAAGGTCGATTTGGCAACAGCTTACCAACTTGCTGGAGTTGACGAGTCAGGGTTAAATGATAAAAATCGGGTTCATTTAAATCAGGCGTGTGCAATGTTAAGCCCAATTCTTGAAAGCGTTCTTTGAAAAACAATGCTTTGCTGGATTTAGGACTAGATGCCCACCCATGCAAATAAAAAAAAGATATCATGGCGTTTTCAATGGTTAATTAAATAGTCAGTGATTGGTACTCTTCTAACTTTTGAGTAATAAATTGACGTACAGTCACATCAATTCCTTGACTGGCAAGATGAAAGCGAGAGAGTAAGGCAGCGGGTAATGATAATGAGATACCCGTAAAAACGGGGGTCATATTTTTGTGTGGGGAAGTTTCGCCATCATCAATCCGTTGATGTTCAAAACCGCGATGACGTTCCCAACTGATGACTCGCTCTGTGCCTGTTCTGTCATAACAAAGTTGGAAGGAAGTCATTTCCCCTGTATTGATATCTTGCCAAACAAATAAATCGAAATAGGTATCCTCAAACCAACGTTTGCGCTTATCAACTGTATCTTGTTGCGTAAGTAACATTTCTTTTAACATTTTATTTCGCAAATGTTTAGATTCATTCTACAACACAAGTTTAGCAATAAACTTTAAGACATTACCTGCATAACGAGCGACTTGCTGTCCTCGTGAAGCGGCAGTAATTGCTTCGTTGAGATTACGCACAGCAAATTCAATTTGTGCAGGCGTTAAATTATTGCTAACTGCACCCATCCCGTTTGCAGTTCGTTGTAACGCGCTAATCAGTGCGGCGGTGCTTGCCGTGTTTGCGCGGGTCATGACATCTAATTGTGACTGTAAAATAATTAACTGTTTTGATTGTATGGTCACAATTTTTAATAACTGCTCAGTAATTGCCCAATTGGGGTCATGAGAAGGGGCGGGCCCTTTCATCGCCTCTTCGAAGCGTCTAATTTGTTCATCTGTCAGCATCGGTTTAATTCCTTAGAGTTTTTTAATAAAAGTGGCTAGTTTTCCAGTTAAAAATTCAACCGCTGCTTCTTTAACCGTTGGATGTTGCAAATATTTCGAGCTGACTGTATCTAAAAGAGTGACAAGTTGATCACTATTCATCTCGCCTAATAGTAAATTGGCGGTCGTTTCAGAATTGATTTTACTTTCTCCAACGCTAATAAAGGCGCGTCCATGTATATCTGCTGTCATCAACTCGCTCAATATTTCCTGCTTAAAGCCATTGATAACTTTCTGCGCACCATTAATTGCCTCTCGCTTGAGTTGTAAGGAGGGGTCATAAGGACTGAGTTGTAATTCAACTTGAGTGTAATATAGGGCATCATCTTCGGTTGAGTTTTCACGTAGCGTATTCAATGCAATAACCAAATTATGTGCACGCTGTGGTGTAAAATTCGCGTCGACAACGGTTTGATAAATCCAACCTTCCCGATATTTTAAACGGGCTAAATCGCTTTCTGAGTTGACTTCATAAGCAGAACGGACAAAACGATAACGTTCAAGAAACTTATCTCTTTTTCCCATCGGGGTATTTGCCGCACGTTCAAATAATACTTGCCATGTTTCTTCTTCTGTCGGTGCGGCTAAATAAGCCGAGCCAACGACAGCAATTAACTCCTGCTCTGTTTTTGCCAGACTTTGATACATTAAAGCATTGCCTGATGCTGCTAATAGCGGTTCATACAAGGCAAATAACGCAGAGACATTTTTATTTAATGCTTGGATATTTTGTTGATTTTGCTGTGCTAAGGGCTTAATCGCCTCTGTCGGAACGGTACATGCTTGCAATAAGCCCAAGCAAGATAAACTGACACTGATATAAAACGTATTAAGCCAAGAAAAACGTTTCATTTCTAATCCTCATCTTTAGTCGTATCACTATTTTAATAGAGAAGTCGATTGTATTACATCTGCAAAGATTCCCCCATGACAGCACGTTGTAAAAATACAAATATCTTTACCTTTATTATTTAATACCGCTTTGTTCTAAATTGACACATTCTGTCATCATCATCGTTAATCACCATATTTTTTACTAACCTCTCCTAATTAATAGAAAAAAACAAAGAAGATGCTTGTAACAAATTGTTACAGGCTAACTCATTTATATTCCCCAATAAAATTTCAGGGAAATGATATTTTTTGAAAGTTTACTTTTCAAAATCATTCCCTTAAAAATAAAAAATGTATATTGGCATGTAATTTGATATGTTACACTGTTGCTAATAACGGTTAGCACAATTTAACCTATTTGATTTACTAATAAAAATACTTGATAATATAAGTGAGGTAATAGCGATGCTGTACGCACAACCGAACCAACCATCCGCCAAAGTGAGCCTAAAAAACCGTTATGCCAATTACATCAATGGTGAGTGGGTTGCTCCAATTAAGGGGGATTATTTTGAAAATACCTCCCCTGTGACTGGAAAAGTTTTTTGCGAAATTGCTCGTTCACAAGCTGATGATATTGAATTAGCACTGGATGCCGCTCACGCCGCAAAAACGGCATGGGGTAAAACTGCACCAGCGCAACGTGCTTTAATCCTAAATCGCATTGCTGACCGCATGGAAGCCAATTTAGAAACATTGGCAGTTGCAGAATCTTGGGACAACGGCAAGCCTGTTCGTGAAACCTTAGCCGCTGATATTCCCTTAGCCATTGACCACTTCCGCTACTTTGCCGCTTGCATCCGTTCACAAGAAGGGGCGATTAGTGAAATTAATCACGATTTAGTGGCGTACCACTTTCACGAACCCTTAGGCGTGGTTGGGCAAATTATTCCGTGGAATTTCCCCATTTTAATGGCAGCATGGAAAATCGCGCCCGCGTTAGCAGCAGGTAACTGCATCGTTTTAAAACCCGCAGAACAAACACCATTTTCAATACTGATTTTAATGGAAGTTATTGGCGATTTACTCCCCAAAGGGGTTTTAAACATTGTCAATGGTTTCGGGGTAGAAGCAGGTAAACCCTTAGCTTCTAACAAGCGCATTGCAAAAATTGCCTTTACAGGTGAAACCACTACAGGGCGTTTAATCATGCAATACGCCTCACAAAACATTATTCCTGTGACCTTAGAATTAGGTGGCAAATCACCCAATATCTTCTTTGAAGATGTGATGGCGAAAGATGATGCGTTCTTAGATAAAGCCTTAGAAGGTTTTGTCATGTTCGCTTTAAATCAAGGCGAAGTATGTACATGTCCTTCTCGTGCCTTAATTCACGAATCTATTTATGACCGCTTTATTGAAAAAGCCGTTGAGCGGGTGAAAAAAATTCGTCAAGGCAATCCCTTAGACACTGAAACCATGATGGGTGCGCAAGCCTCTTCTGAGCAAATGGAAAAAATCCTGAGCTACATCGATATTGGTAAGCAAGAAGGGGCGCAACTGCTGACAGGTGGTGCTCGTAAAGCCCTAAATTCTGGTTTAGAAGAGGGTTACTACATTGAACCGACCGTGTTCAAAGGCAACAATAAAATGCGGATTTTCCAAGAAGAAATTTTCGGACCCGTCTTATCCGTTGCAACCTTCAAAGATGAAGAAGAAGTTTTACACATTGCCAACGATACCTTATACGGTTTAGGTGCTGGCGTGTGGTCACGCGACGGCAATCGTGCTTATCGGATGGGGCGTGAAATTCAAGCGGGTCGTGTATGGACAAACTGCTATCACATTTACCCAGCTCATGCCGCTTTCGGGGGTTACAAACAATCTGGTATTGGTCGTGAAAACCACAAAATGATGTTAGACCACTATCAACAAACGAAAAACTTATTAGTGAGCTACAACCCTAATGCATTAGGGTTCTTCTAAGCCACTAAAAAAGATTGAACTAAGGTTACTCCCATAACCTTAGCCCATTGATTAATAGGTGATATTAAAACATCACCGTATCGAATGCCTCCTTGAAAAGAGGTGTCCACTGTTAGGAGAGTAAAGTGAACCATGTCCATGCCTTCGCTTCTACTCTCCCTTTTTTTTATAAAACCTGTTCTATCTTAGTCTAGTTGAGCATTTTTGGAGTGCATCGCTATGTTAGAGATAAACATCCCGCCCAGAGTTACCGCCACCCCAGCGACCCTAGACCTTATTCAACGTCTTAAACAGAAACACGGTGAGCTAATGTTTCACCAATCGGGCGGTTGCTGTGATGGTAGTGCACCGATGTGTTATAGCTTAGGTGAATTATTAATTGGTGACCAAGATGTTTTATTAGGGACTATTGGCGACAGCCCATTTTATATCAGTGCGTCACAATATGAATATTGGAAACATACCCAACTGATTATCGATGTTGTTGCTGGTCGGGGCGGCATGTTTTCATTAGAAGGCGTGGAAGGCGTACGATTTTTAACCCGTTCGCGCCTTTTCACGGATGAGGAATGGAAAGTATTAATTGACAATCAGATTGTTACGGATTAATCACAGTGGTGCGAAATTCTTCGCACCTTTAGTTTTGTGCATTAAAAAAATGCAAAACATCCTGTTATTTTAAACAAACAATGTTTCGATTTTAGACGCAACCCGATTTTTAGACGACGCGGCCTTCATAAAAATAACGACGGATTCTAATTCCCCAATCGCCGCACGTGGTTCTATGCCACGCTCTAATAAAATTTTCTTGACCATATCCCCACAAAATTGAATTAAAAAACTATCATCCCGCGCAATACCAACGGCTAAACCAATTAAATATGGGATATTTTCATCACCGCGTTTCATCCCAATTTTCAGAGCATACTCTTGCCATGCCTGTATCCAACGGTTGCGTTCAGTGTCGCTAATCCGTTCAATATCTGTGCGCAGAAACAGAACCAACGAATTCATGTTTCTATTTAACGTGTCCTCATCGACATGCCCCAGTTTCTGAATGACCTTTGTATGATGTTCAATACAATGTTCGCACTGATAATATTTGGCTAAACCCAGCGCAACGCATTCTTTCTCTTCTAAAGTTAAATACGTCGTCCAACGTTCTTCCCCATCCGTGCCCTCAAAAACAACCATGTGCATCAAGCTCATTAAATCAGATACATGCGGTGGAAAAACTTTATCCCTAAACACTTTACTACTCATTATTTGCTGTCTCCGTTATAAAAATAAGTGATGAAATTCTTATATAGTATTTTAGATTATTCTAAAATATTAATGTTACTAATTTGACTATTTAGATGATTTATCAAGGTTTCAGCGAATAACTTAATCAGAATAAGCGTGTCAGGCATTGGCATAAAACAGCTTAAGCAACTTAAGATATAATAATGGGCATATTCACTCCCTTTGTTTACGCGATACCACCGCATCCTGCGGATAAAACGATTATTCTTATGACAACGCATATTTATAAAACCGCGCTCGTTCCTTACCTCTTGCATGATATGTACATGCTAGTCAGCCAGATAGAAGACTATCCTCAATTTTTGCCATGGTGCAAAGCAACTCAAATCCTTTCTACACAAGGCACAGAAGTTCACGCAAGCATCACAATGGGGCGTGTTGGGTTAGATAAAACTTTTACTACCCGTAATATTCTCATTCCTGACAAATCGATAGAGATGAATCTTGTCGAAGGTCCTTTTAGCCATTTATATGGCAAATGGTTATTTGACCCATTAGGCAATGAAGGTTGTAAGATTACGCTGGATATGCGGTTTGAAATTTCTAACCCGTTGTTGCGGATTAGTTTAAAACCTGTTTTTACTAAAATTGTTGATACCTTAATGGATTCTTTTATCCAACAGGCACATGAACGTTTTAACACGGTTTAATCAAGGAAATAGAAATGGACGTTGTCACCATACAAATAGAAGTTGCCTATGCAAAGCTCATGGAACAGTTAATTATTCCGCTGACTGTTCCCGAAAATACCACCGCTGAACAGGCTATCGAGTTATCAAAAATAAAAATGCGCTTTCCTGAAATTGACTTAACCCAGCAAAAAATTGGTATTTTTAGCAAGCCTTGTGCATTAAGTACGGTTTTACAAGCAGGCGACCGTGTAGAAATTTACCGCCCATTAATTGCAGACCCGAAAGCCGTTCGTAAACAGCGTGCGGATGAGGGTAAAAAAATGAAAAAAGGCGGGGGAGAGATAGCGACTTAATCAGCCATAGCAAGCGAATCACAAAAAGAGTATAGAAAATGACCTATTCAACAGATTTCCGTAAGAAAGTCTTAAAAGTGAAACAAGAAGAAAATCTCACCATAGCAGCGGTAGCAAAACGCTTTCAAATAGCCATCGCGAGCGTCGTCAGGTGGAGCAAAGTATTGGAAGCCAAAGGGACACGCAACAGACCAACTAAAATAGATATGGAAGCCCTAAAACAAGATGTTGAGTTATATCCCGATGCTTACCATTATGAACGCGCAGCCCGTTTTGGAATAACTGAGGGGGGGATTCGCCATGCGTTAAAACGTCTAGGGATTAGCCGTAAAAAACACTCAAACATCCCAAAGCCAACCCCGAAGCACGGCAAGTCTTCCAAGACAAAATGACTTTTTATCAGCAAGTTAATAAACCTATTGTTTTTATCGATGAGAGTGGTTTTGCTCACAACATGCCACGTCGTCATGGTTATGCGCCTATCGGCAAACTTTGTTGGGGTTCACATCGTTGGAATGCTAAAGGACGCACTAATGCCATTGGGGCTTTGCTCAATAGTTTCTGGGGCGATTAATTTCGATCCGACGGGGACATTGTTCCATTTCATGGATTTTTCTTGGAATTTCCTTCCTTTAACAACATTTTTTAGTTACCTGAGTTCGGCGAGTTTTTTTGAAAAGACAACAGCTTGTCTGAATCAGGATTTTCAGGATTAAAAGATTGTCTGAATCAGAATTTTCAGAATTAACAGAATTTTCAGAATTAAAAAGACAAGAAAATTAAAAGAATAAAAAATTATGTTTTTAATTCTGCTAATTCTGAAAATTCTGTTAATTCTGATTCAGACAAGCTGTTGTCTTTTCAAAAAAACTCGCCGAAATCAAGTTAAATTTAAATCACTTTGTGGTACGTTTACTATAAAACCCTTAAACCAAGAAATTAATGCGAATCACGCTTTTTAATTCTGCTAATTCTGAAAATTCTGTGAATTCTGATTCAGACAAAAAAAGACCTGCTAGGTTTTCAAAACCTAGCAGGTCTCTGTTTTATTTTATAAATCTCGCCGAACTCACGTTATTTATTTACAATTGCTTTAACAAGCTGACCATTTCTAAGGCGGATAATGTCGCTTCTGCTCCTTTATTGCCTGCTTTCGTCCCTGCCCGCTCGATGGCTTGTTCAATACTATCAACGGTTAATACACCAAATGTCACAGGAATATCATATTGCAATGCAACCGTTGCAATACCTTTTGTGCATTCACTGGCAACATAATCAAAATGAGGCGTACCACCGCGAATAATCGCGCCTAAAGCGATAATGGCATCATATTTTTTACTGGCAGCAAGACGTTGAGCGGCTAAAGGAATTTCATACGCTCCAGGGACTTTAATCACGGTAATATTATCCGCAGTAACGCCATGACGTTTTAAGGTATCTAATGCACCTTCCAGTAAACTATCGACAATAAAAGCGTTAAAACGCCCAACAACAAGCGCGTAGCGGGCGTTACATGCTGTAAAATCACCCTCTAAAACAGTGTAAGCGGTCATGAGTGACTGATTCCTTCTTGATTAATATATTCAACAACTTGTAATCCAAATCCTGAAATACCATGCATACGCTTAGGTGCGCTTAAAACGCGCATTTTGCGCACGCCTAAATCAGCAAGAATTTGCGCACCTAAACCGTAAGTGCGTAAATCATCAGTAGCGGGTTGTGCGGGTAATTGTTCCCCTTGTTCCCGTTTAAAATTATTTTGAATGGCTTTGATAATCGCCTTTGAATCAGTTGTTTGTTGCAAAATCACAAGTACGCCTGTTTCTTCATCTGCAATTCGTTGTAATGCATCACGCAGTGGCCAACCACATTCTTTTTTAGTGCTAAAGGTTAAATCACAAAGAATATTTGTAATATGAACACGCACTAAGGTCGGTTCGTCCGCTTTTGGCGTGCCTTTTACCAGTGCGAAATGCAACGTGCCGTCAATAGAATCTTGGTAAGCATAGAGTTGAAATTCTCCAAACTCTGTAGGATGACGACAATGGGCTACTTGTTCGACGGTTTTTTCATTGGCTAAACGGAATTGAATTAAATCCGCAACCGTGCCAATTTTTAATTGATGTTGTTTGGCAAAGACTTCTAAATCAGGGCGGCGTGCCATAGAACCGTCTTCGTTTAGTATTTCAACTAATACAGAAGCAGGTTCTAACCCTGCTAAACGGGCTAAGTCGCAACCTGCTTCGGTATGTCCAGCACGTCTTAATACGCCACCTGGTTGCGCCATTAATGGGAAAATATGCCCTGGTTGTACGAGGTCGGCGGGGGCTGCGTTGGGTGCAACGGCTGCTTGAATCGTTACTGCACGGTCTGCTGCGGAAATTCCTGTTGTCACACCTTTGGCTGCTTCTATGGAAACGGTAAAGTTGGTGCCATGTGGCGTGCGGTTATCACTGACCATTAAGGGGAGTTGGAGTTGTTTGCAACGTTCTTCGGTGAGTGGCAAGCAAATGAGACCACGTCCATAGCGTGCCATGAAATTAATATCTTCAGCACGAACTTTTTCAGCCGCCATAATCAGATCGCCTTCATTTTCGCGATCTTCATCATCCATGAGGATGACCATTTTTCCTTGACGAATATCGTCTATGAGTTCTTCTATGGTATTTAGGGACATATTAACTAGGTGGATGAAACTATCTAAAGGGGGATAAGGAGGGAAATTAACCAAACTGTCATTATAGCATTGACAATATGGGTAGGGGCGGAATTTATCTAACGTTATTTTTTATCGGGATTTTTAAACTGTGTTAGCCTGTTAATCACGAGAGATACACTCATTAATACTCGTTATTGTGGGCGCATCATTGAACTATCAGATTTGTTTTAAGGTTGGTGTATTGTTTGCTTTTTTTAGGGATATTTTTCTATTCATGAATAAATTTCATGTGTAATAGGTGTCAGCAGACCGTCAGGAATTTTTCTAGCGTTAAAATACTTGTCTGTATGAAGATAATCAGAAATCATTAAAGAGTAACATACTGTTATAAAACATATTTTTTATAAAAAATAGTATATTGTTTAAGGTATGATATTAATCATTACAATTAAGCTATGCGTAACTACGAGATATAACGAATGTCAATTAAAGAATTTCAATATGTTAATTTTTTTACGACTTGCAAAGCACTGTTAGGCGTAATTGGGTTTGAAGGAGGATTGCGCCAATTCAATCCTGCTTGGGAAACTGAGTTGCACTATTCGAATAAAGAGTTAAGCGATATTTTATTTTTAGATTTAATTCACCCAGAAGATAAGAGTATAACGAAGGGATGTATTGATAAGCTAATTACAGGGGCAGATTTTGCAACGTTTAAAAATAGAGTTTTGCAAAAATCAGGCTACTATCGGACTTATCATTGGCATATTACGGCGTGTTTAAAAGAGTTTTCTTTTTATGCCATAGGAATAGAAACAACTGGGGAAGTAAGCCAAAAAAATACAACCATTCCCACAGTCATACCGCCTACTAACACAAATACGAATGCAGAGCATCAATACGCTTCTTTATTTGATATAGCCCCCTTACTGATTATTCATAAAGATAAAGAAAATAATGTAATACGAGCTAACCAGCAGGCCGCCCGTTTTTGGAAAACCACAACGGAGAAATTGGCTGGGGTTTCAATGGATACATTAATGCCTGAAGATGTTGACCATCATCATGCGGATGATTTAGACATCATTGTTTCAGGACAAGCAAAACGTGGCATTTTACAAGAAACACAAAACGGCACGCTACAGATTGATAAATTTCCCTACCGTAATGCTAACGGCAATGTTGAAGGGGTGGTTTGGTTTGCAACAGACGTTACAGAACGCCTAAAAGTTGAGCAAGCATTGCGTGAAAATCAATCCTTATTGTCTGCCATTTTTGAAGTTGCCGAAGTTGGTATTGGTTTAACGGATAAAAACGGGCGTTTTGTGCGTGTGAACCCTGCCTATTGTGAAATGTTTGGCTATCATGCCCATGAATTATTAGGACAATCTGTTTTAACCGTTTTTCCCAGTGAATTACATAAAGAAGTTTATAAACTTTATCAGGATGCCGTCAGTGGTGAGCAATTCCTCGCCCATGATGAATGGGAAGGACAACATAAAGAGGGGCACTTATTTGATATAGAAATCACTGTTAGCCGTCTTGCGCAATACAATAAACCTTTTGTTGTCACTCTCACGTCAGATATTACCCAACGTAAACAGATGGTAAAGAGCTTACAAAACAGTGAAGCCCATCTGCGCATGATTATTGAAAATCTACCCATTATGGTTGATGCCATTGATGATAAATATCAATTTGTCTTATGGAATCGGGAATGTGAACAAGTCACAGGTTATTCTGCTGCTGAAATGCTGCATAACCCGCAAGCGTTAGCCAATATCTACCCTGATGCAGAAGATCGGCAAAAACTGCTCAATGCCTTACACAATGTCATGCAAACTAACCCCGGTTATCGTCGTCGTGAATGGCATATGACTTGTAAAGACGGCACTCAAAAACTCATTGCTTGGTCTATCAATAGTAATATTAAAATTCCTGGTTTTGCCGTGTGGGGGATTGGCGAAGATGTGACTGAACGTGAAAAAGCCCTTAGCCAATTAAAAGCCAGTGAAGAATCTCTGCGCCAAAGCGAAGCGCATTTAAAATTTGTGATTGAAAACTTGCCGATTATGGTTAATGCGGTCAATGCGGAAAATTGCTTTGTACTTTGGAATCGAGAATGTGAACGTATTACAGGTTATAACGCGGTAGAAATGCTAAATAATCCCAATGCATTAGCTCTGCTCTATCCTGACGCAGACTATCGCCAAAAAATGCTCCAACATTTCCAATCTATCGTGAGTAACGATCCTGGTATTTACTACAGCGAATGGAAAATTATTTGTCGAGATGGCACAGAAAAAACCGTTGTTTGGGCAATTAATAGCCAGATAAAAATCCCTGGTTTTGCAGTTTGGTGTATTGGAGAAGATGTTTCTGAACGAGAAGAAGCCCTGCGTATCCTTAAAACCAGCGAGGAACGCCTAAAACAAAGCGAAGCGCATTTAAAATTTGTCATTGAACATTTACCCACAATGGTCGATGCCCTAGATATAGATGGAAAATTCCTACTTTGGAATCAGGAATGTGAACGAGTCACAGGCTACAGCGCGAAAGAAATGATCGGCAATCCCCGCGCCTTAGAAAAACTCTACCCAGACCCAGCCTATCGACAAAAAATGCTTGATGCAGTACAACGAGTTGCAACTGATAACCCTGGTTATCGACGTGGTGAATGGATAGTCCGCTGTAAAGACGGTATGGATAAAACTATCATTTGGGCAGTCAACAGCAACATAAAAATTCCAGGTTTCCCAGTTTGGGGAACGGGTGAAGATGTCACAGAACGGCAAAAAGTTTTAAAACAACTCGCCGATAACGAAGGTCGTTTACGCTCACTCGTAGAAAACATGCCCGTCATGCTCATGGCATTCGACGAAAAAGGACAAATTGTCCTCTGGAATCGCCAATGCGAACAAATTACAGGCTTCGTCGCCAATGACATCGTTGGCAATCCCAGTGCACTTGCCATGCTCTATCCACAACCCGAATATCGAGGCTACCGTACCAAACCGCTCCAATACATTGCCCCCTACTGGCAAAACGATATTACCTGTAAAGATGGCAAACTGAAAACGATTGCATGGAAAGATGTTTCTAATCAATTTCCCATGACAGGCTGGGCAAAATGGATAACAGGCGAAGATGTCACCATGCGCAAAAAAATCGAACAAAGCATGGGCATTAATGATGGTTTACTCATTGCCGCATTAAACAGCGTTGACAGTGCTATTTGCGCGACCAACTCACTAGAAAAAATCGTTTATATTAACCAAAGTTTTTGCGACTTATTTGGCTATAGCAGTGAAGAACTGCTGAAAATGTCGATTAAACAAATCATGCCCGCAGACACCCGTGGCAGTTTTGTTGCCCGACACTATTTTAGCTTTTACACAGGCGCACACGGCAGCTTTTACGAAGAAATTCACCACGCCCTACACCGCGACGGACACATCTTTAAAGTCAAACTGAATGCCCACCGTGTCAAACAGGAAAAAGAAGTTCATGTCCTCTGGATAGTGACCTATTTAGATGGCTAACGCCTGACTACCAAACTACCCATTCACAGACAGCACTATGCATGGCATCCCTCTTATACAAACGATGTCACCAAACAAATAGATTAAGGATAGAACGATGGAAGCACAATTTTGGCATGAACGTTGGGAAAAAAATCAAATCGGATTCCACCAAACCGATATCAACGTCCATCTACAAAACTACTGGCAAAGCCTCAACCTGCCCAAAGGTAGCCTTGTTTTTGTTCCCCTCTGCGGTAAAAGTAGCGACATGATATGGCTACTCGAACAAGGCTATCGCGTGCTAGGTATAGAACTCAATAAAATCGCTATTCGTGACTTCTTCACCGAAAACAACCTAACGCCAAATATCAGCACCTACAAAAATCTAACCTGCTGGTCTATGGACGAAATAGCCATTCTCTGTGGCGACTTTTTCCACCTGACCCCCGAAGATGTCCAACACTGCACCGCCATCTATGACCGCGCCTCACTCATCGCGCTACCCCCTGCCATGCGTATCGACTACGTAAGCCACATAACCAAACTATTCCCAGCCCAAACCAAAGCCCTGCTGATTACCTTCGAATATCCACAAGCAGAAATGCAAGGCCCGCCATTCTCTGTCACCACTGACGAAGTACAACAACTTTATCAACAAGGCTTCACCCTGCAAGAACTCACTTGCCAAGATATTTTAGATGAAAATCCAAGATTTCAAAAAATTGGCATCACAAAACTACAAGAGCGTGTGTATAAACTCCAAAGAAAATAACCCACAGTCATCCACTGAATCGACTAAAATTTAACTAAAAATATGGAGAGCCTAATATGTCCCAATCCCCGCACAATGTGACTGTAGAAGTAGAAACTCGCTACATTGATGAACAATCCGACCCCGAAATTAACCGCTACGTATTCGCCTACACTGTCACCATCCGTAACTTAGGCAAAATGCCCGCCCGCCTCATGACTCGCCACTGGGTAATCATGGATGCAAACGGCAAAGTACAAGAAGTACGTGGCGAAGGCGTTGTCGGCGAACAACCCTACCTAAGACCAGGAGAAGGCTTCCGCTACACCAGTGCTGCCATGATAGAAACCCCCGTCGGCAGTATGCAAGGCAGTTATCAAATGATTGCCGATAACGGCGAACAATTCCTTGCCCCCATTACCCCTTTTAGCCTTGCCCTGCCTCACACCTTACACTAAAACACGGTCAGGACTTCATAAGCAACATGCGCCATATCCTCAAATACAGCTACACACTCATAGCCCCCATTTATGATGCCATTGTTGCTCACCCGACCAAGCTGGCTCGTCAACACAGCCTAAAACAACTACCCACTGTTGACGCTCAAACCATCCTACTTTGTGGGGTTGGCAGTGGACTAGATTTCCCCCACCTCCCCACAAATGCCCACTACATCGGCATAGACCTAACCCCCGCCATGCTCAAACGCGCCTGCCAACGCGCGACCACACAACCGCCAGACATCAGCCTGCATCAAGGTGATGTCATGCAACTTCCCTATGCAGACGAAAGCTATCACCACGTCATCATGCACCTTATTCTTTCCGTCGTCCCAGAACCCCAACAAGCCCTGAACGAAGCCATGCGCGTCGTTAAAACAGGCGGTAAAATTATCATCCTCGACAAATTTCTACGCCCCAACCAATACGCCCCAATACGTCGTTTTATCAGCCCACTCATGGGCAAAATAGCCACCCGTACCGATGTTGTTTTTGAAAACCTCCAACGCCCTACCCATATCACCGTTTTACAAAACACCCCTGCCGCTTTAAATGGCTGGTTTAGACATATTGTTTTAGAAAAAAATATTGCAACCTATGGCACAAAATAAGAAAAAATATATTTGCACGTTTACACATGATATATTCGCAAAAGCATATATATTTATATAAAACCAGCCTGCCATAACAAATATAGTAACCGTACCATAAAGTGATTTAAATCTAGGACTGGCAGTCCTCCATGTCGTTTTATAATACGTTTGCTATATGGAGTTGATTTCCATTGCTGGCACTTCTCCCAAAATAGAGAAAACAAAACACATTTTTAACAACCACAACAGGCAGCATTATTATGCAACAAATAGATATTAAAACGATTGTTAAAGAACGCTATGGCAAAATTGCTGAAACGCAAAGTAGTTGTTGTGGTGGTGGGGCAAAACAAACCTTAGTAACCATTCAACAAATGAGTCAAGCAATTGGTTACACACAACAAGAGCTAATTCATTTACCCGAAGGTGCAAATTTAGGACTAGGCTGTGGAAACCCGACTGCATTAGCATCACTTAAAGTCGGTGAAACCGTGCTAGATTTAGGCTCAGGCGCGGGCATTGACTGCTTTTTAGCTGCACGGGCAGTTGGAGAAACAGGGCGAGTGATTGGGATTGATATGACCCCTGAAATGCTAGCAAGTGCGCGTCAATATGCAAAACAAGGCAATTATCACAATGTGGAGTTTCGTCAGGGAGATATTGAAGCATTACCCGTTGAAGATAACAGTATTGATGTGATTATTTCCAATTGCGTGATTAATTTAGCGACGGATAAAACAACGGTATTTCGCGAAGCCTTACGGGTTTTAAAAACAGGAGGACGATTATTAATATCTGATATCGTGCTATTAAAACCGTTACCAAGTGTATTGGTAAAGTCTATTTCTGCCTATGTTGGCTGTGTCGCAGGCGCATTACCAAAAACAGAATATTTAGACATTATGGCGCGAGTCGGTTTTCAAGCAGTGAAAGTCATAGAAGAAACACCATACCCATTAGAAATGTTATGTCATGAAGATGTTTACCGCGAGTTAGTGGACGGACTGAACAACACTGACCCCACTATTTTAACTGAGGCGGCTACTGCAATAGCCAGTGTGAAAATTGAGGCTTTTAAATAATCATTATTCTTTAATATAGTAAACGTATTATAAAACAACATGGAGGACTGGCAGTCCTGTGAGGACTGCCAGTCCTAGATTTAAATCACTTTATGGTACGGTTATTATATTTTTTAACCTGAGTTCGGCGAGATTTTTTAAAAAGACAAGCATTTGTCTGAATCAGAATTAGCAGAATTAACAGGATTTAAAACCCTTAAACCAAAAAATTAATGTTTTTAATCCTGCTAATTCTGAAAATTCTGTGAATTCTGATTTAGACAGTTTTTTAATCTTAATCTAATTCTACATCCGTTGTTAAACGCTTAAATAAAGTCGCACCACAATTGGGACAAACAGGAATATAAGCAGGTTGTGTAAACTGCAAAGAATGCTGGCAATTGTCACACTGTAAAGTACCAGGTCCTGTAATTTCGCCACTTGTCCATTCTGTTGCTAAACGAGCACGTTCTGCAAGGTTATCTAACTCTTGATGAGTCTGATCAACCATCACGCGAAACATATCCAGCAACTTATCTTCAATTAACGCCAAATCAAAACGAATCCATTCATTTAAACCTTGCTCTGTTTCAGCGACAAATTGCGCAGCATCCTGTAAATCGCGCCATAAATAATGACCAACCCGTTCCGCTTCCTCAACACTTAATTCTTCTAATGCAACGGCTTTTTCTTTTGCTGCCTCAATGTGTTCACGCAAAGTGAGGGTTGCAGGGGTATCTAATGCGTCCTTTACCCGTGCCATCATCTGCTGATAGCCAGAAAGCAAGTTATTATCGTTATGTTGCATGATAAATATTCCTTGATGAATAAAAGAGGGAATAAGCTCTATGTTGCTTAGGCTTATTTAAAGTGTAGCGGATAATGTGTCGAAAAAATAAGGGTAAGCCGACGGATTACCCTTGATTTAAATAAACATGTCTCGCAAATTATTTTGCAACGATAAAGCGACTATGCACCCAACCGATTTGACCTTTTAAATTCTTAATATTATCTAAGACTTCTACTTCTTTCCACACGCCATTTTCCATCCCCGTTGCTTTTAAACGTGTATTTAAAGGCAAAGGACTATTTGGTAGGGTAGCAGCCGTTTGGTCAGGTGCTTTACGAATATGTAAATTCGCAGTCGTTACATAGGTTTCCCCCTCATCACTGACAGACGCTGAACGTCCTAATAAACGAGAACGGAAGGTCATCATGGGGAATGCAGGGCCTGGATCGCTTTTACGTCCAGGGGCAATATCATCGTGTCCTAAAATATCTTTTAATCCATATTGTTGGATAATTGTCCCCGCAGCTTCTAAGGCAACAAATAATTGTTCGGGCGTATATAACTGCCAGTAACGGGAAATGGTTTCATTTTTATGTTGGGCTTGTATCACTTGCTCAACAGGAACAGCATCCCCAAACCAAGAGCGAAAATCGCCTGTTGGTGAAGGATTTACAATGCCGACGTTATCTAATTCTATCCCAATAGAATAGTTATTTAGCCCTGTATAACCTTGCCAAGAACTACTGCCTGCATGCCATGCGACTTTATTAAACGGCACTAACTGCACCACACTACCATCGCGTCCAATGACTAAATGTGCAGACGCTTTTGCAGCAGGATTAACTAACCAACTGACAGATTGGTCAAAATTACGCCCTGCGGTGTAATGCATCACTAAAAATTCAGGTTTTAAAGTATCGCCAATATTAGGAGAAACACGGAAAGGATAAGGCGTATCGTCATCACGGCAAAGGCGGTGATTTATAATCTTCATGGGGTATCCTTATTTATTACGTTGAAGTTTGCAAGCCAAAAAACAGACAAACTCGCGACTTGTACAGTTTTGCAGGTATCTTTGATAACGTCAATTCATGAGAAATCAAGCGGAATTGAAACTATGAGCCTTTGGTATTTTGCTCATTTTAGACTAATTTAAACAGATTGTTCAGTCTATTTATACACCTATCTGATAACAATGAATGTGATTAAATCGCACTTTTGTTTTAGAAAATCGCTAATAATGAATCATGTGTAGCAAAAGATAAAACGAGCTTTGCATTTAGTTTGTATTTAGGAGGACTAACCCAGTAAACTGTCGAGGCAACTCATGCACTATGAATGATGACGCTTGAAAAATATAATATTTTAAGACAGGCGGATAGTTGTGCAATGACCATGCGCGTTGATGATGGTAACAGGTTTTACCGCTATTGCGCATGAATGCGATTGAGACAACACACACACTCTTTTACTTCAAAATTTGTCACGATTTGAGAAATTATGTTTACATTTGGCAAAAAGAAAGATAATCCCACTAATACTACTACCTCCCCTGAGCAAGTCAGCGAAGAAGTAAAACCAAACTTCTTTAATCGCTTAAAACAGGGTTTAAGCCGTACTCGTGCGAGTTTAACTGCGGGTTTATCTAACTTGCTATTGGGCAAAAAAGCAATTGATGCCGACTTATTAGATGAATTAGAAACCTTGCTGTTATCTGCTGATATGGGGATAGAAGCAACACAGGCGATGATAAAAGACTTAACCGAGCGAACTTCTCGCCAACAACTCAAAGACTCTGAAGCCTTATTTCATGCCTTACAAGCGGATATGGTGAGTTTATTAAAAACAGCGGAGAAACCATTAGTTTTACCTGAAAAATTGCATAAACCGTTTGTCTTACTCATGGTCGGTGTGAATGGCTCAGGCAAAACGACCACTATCGGTAAATTAGCAAAACGTTTTCAAGCAGAAGGGCGTTCTGTAATGTTAGCCGCTGGTGATACCTTCCGTGCGGCAGCTGTCGAACAATTGCAAATTTGGGGAGAACGTAATCAAGTCACCGTTGTTGCCCAGCAAGGAAAAGCCGACTCCGCCGCAGTGATTTTTGACGCATTACAATCGGCAACCGCAAAGGGCATTGATGTGTTAATTGCAGACACCGCAGGGCGGTTGCACACGCAAAGTAATTTAATGGAGGAGTTAAAAAAAGTTAAGCGTGTTTTACAGAAATTAGATGCGGCTGCTCCTCATGAAATCATGTTGATTTTAGATGCAAGCATTGGACAAAATGCCCTTGTGCAAGCACAACAGTTTCATCAAGCCGTTGGAGTAACAGGGGTTACGCTGACAAAATTAGACGGTACAGCAAAAGGCGGGATGATTTTCGCCGTTGCGAAAAAATTAAATATTCCGATTCGCTTTATTGGTGTTGGCGAACAACCTGATGATTTACGTGTATTTTCTGCCGACAATTTTGTCAATGCCTTGTTAAGTCGAGAAGAATAAAGCATTGTTGAATACGCCTTAATGAAAAAGGGAGAACACTATTATTTAGTGTCTCTCCCTGTATGTGATGTACCAATCAGTATTTTTGTTTTTAACATCGTAAGTTTCCGTGACTGTGCCGTCACGAACTGTTTTTAATTTTTGGTTCAACGTTTCTCTCGCTTTCGTTAATCGTCAAATGGTGTGAGCAAGCTAACTACTTCAGAATTACGAAGATGTCTAGCAAATACCTCAACTCCATGGACAAGTATTTCGGCATCTATTTCAAATATTCGTTCCACCTTAAAAAACGCCCACGTTAGTTCATCTCCATCCGCTGTAGAATACATTATCGTTTTCTTCTTCCCTAAAGCCGTAGCAAGCGCAAGGGCTTCTTTACTATAGTAAACGCACTATAAAACGATGCGAAGGACTGCCAGTCCTAAATTTAATCACTTTGTGGTACGTTTACTATAACTCCTCAGACTCTTTGCTTTTAGCAAGTAACTTGAGTTCGGCGAGTTTTATAAAACAAAACAGAGACCTGCTAGGTTTTCAAAACTTAGCAGGTCTTTTTTTGTCTGAATCAGAATTCACAGAATTTTCAGAATTAGCAGAATTAAAAACAATTAAAAACATAATTTTTTATTCTTTTAATTTTCTTGTCTTTTTAATTCTGAAAATTCTGATTCAGACAATCTTTTAATCCTGATTCAGACAAGCTGTTGTCTTTTTAAAAGAAACTCGCCGAACTCAGGTAGCAAGTAATAACCATTCGTCAAATGTCATTTTAATTCACATTATCCTTTTATAGTGCGTTTACTATAAGTGAGGTGGGCATACTTGGTTTACTTGTTAAACACTCATAATCATATCCAAAAGGGTATTGCTATAATACTCTTGATAATTTGGATAAATGGGAATTTCAAGTTTCTCTATTTGTATGTTTTCTCCAATTCTTACCGAAAATTCTAGGTATAACAAATAAGGCGTATATTCCAAATATAAATCTTTAAAAGAAAAATATGTAGGATACGTTTTATTATATTCTCTAGTTGGCATTTTTAATATTTCTTGTTTATTTTCAAAAGAAATCTCTTTATTGTACATTTTGCGTAATGTAACCGTTTTCAGTATTACAAGGTAATCTGTTGTTAAGTTTTGCTCAATAGATAACAACAATTCATAAGGTGAACCTCTAACTCTGATACGTTCATCAGCTGAATATGTATCATGACCTAAAAAATTAGCTGATACTTGACCATTGACATAATTCTGTTGAGCTCGTTCATACGCATAATCTTTATGAAGCATCAAATAAGCCAAGCTCAAATAAGCAATAAATAAAATAAAACCATATAAAACAAGTTTCTTTATATAATATTTCATCAGACTATTCTTTCTAAGGTTTTCAAAATCTAGCAGGTCTGTCGGAACACGCGAAAAGGGTTGAAGGACTGGCAGAGATTATTCTCTTGTTTTTCATCGGGATTAATCAGACAAAATTAAAACATTGTCTGAATCAGGATTAACAGGATTTAAAACCCTCAAACCAAAAAGTCAGGTGAATGACGCTTTTTAATCCTGCTAATCCTGCTAATCCTGTGAATTCTAATTCAGACAACTTGTTGTCTTTTTAAAAGAAACTCGCTGAACTCAGGTTAGTTTGGGTTAGTTGTGTTTTTAAAACTACCCAGAAAACCGTTCAAAATAAATCGAGTTTTCTGTAATCCCGTGAGCTTGCAGTTTTGGCAATAAACTATCCACTAATCTATCTGAACCACAGAGATAAACATCAGGTTTTTCCGTTAGATTGATTAAAGCTGTTTCCACCGCTTGCACAATAGAACCATTGTAATAATTGCTATCTTGTTCTCGTGATAAACAGATTTGATATTGAAAATCTAAGAGTTGCGCTTGTAAGTCTTGCAAGTCAGATTCGCAAAAAACATCATTAGTATGGCGTAAACCAAAGAATAAACGGCTGGGGTGCATTTCTGCAAAATCTGCCATTTGCTTCAACATTGCCAATAAAGGCGATAAACCCGTCCCACCAGCAATAAACCAACGGGGTTTTAAGCCGTTGTCTTGCAATTGAAACTCGCCCAATGTTCCCCGCGCAATCAATGAGTCACCCACTTTTAGGGTTTTTAAATGCTTAGAAAATTGACCTTCTGGGCGTAATTGAATTAAAAATTCTAGCCGTCCCTCCCAATTACTTATATTTGCCAATGAATATGCTCGTTTTATCTGTTTATCCATTGGCATCAAGTGCATATATTGCCCTGCGATAATATTCGCGCTCAATAAACTCTCTTGTGCCTCTCCTTGTTGTAAGACTAATTTAATGACATCTGCTGTTAAGTCGGTTTTTTCTACAATCGTGCAAATTGCTTCAGGAATATGCCCAAAATGAATGGTTTGATAGTTGTAATCTGTATTAATTGCTAATGCAGAACGGGGATAAGTACGACATAGTAATGTTTTATGTTGCGCCCGTAACTCCGCAGGGAGAGCCGTTTCATTATAATCCGTGAATTCATACTCACCTTGCACAAAAACGGATGAACACAGTCCACATGCTCCACTACGGCATTGTTGCGGTAAAATAATCGATTGCCGTTCTGCGGCAGAAATCACATCCTCATCTGTTTGACAATCGAATTGGACTTGTTGCATATCACGAGTTATCAGTGTAATTGGGTAAGTTGCCATTTTTATCCTAGAATTAGCGCATATTTGCGTATGATGACAGATTGTTATTCATTCAATAAATCCATTTTACTTCCACACCCTTATTGCTTATGTATCTATTGAATAACTCTTTTTTTTATTAATTTAGGTTTGGAGATGTTTTTATGATGTCCTTAGTGAGTTTAGATAGTCAGGACACAATGCCGTTAATCGAGCAAATTGTGAAAGGTATTCAACAACAAGTAGATGCCCGTGTTTTACGCACAGGGGCACGTTTACCTTCCATTCGAAAATTTGCCGAGGTTCACAGTATTAGCCGCTTTACCGTCGTACAGGCTTACGACCGTTTAGTTGCCTCTGGCTATTTAGAATCACGCAAAGGCTCTGGATTTTTTGTCACTAAACCCTTAAGCGCAGACCCACCCATTGCAGAACATTCAGCCCAATTAGAACGTGCTGTCGATGTTTTATGGTTATTGCATCAATCTTTTCAAAACACGGCGCATTTTGCCTCACCAGGTTGCGGTTGGTTGCCTTCAGAATGGCGCGACGATGCCAGCTTACAAAAAGCGATTCGTACCGTTTCACGGCATAACGACTATACCAGCGGTGGCTATGGCAATATTTATGGCTATGTTCCCCTGCGCCAAGATTTGCAAAAACGCCTTGCTGAACTGGGCATTGTGACGAATTTGCAAAATATTCTCACTACGCATGGCGTAACTCAAGGTATTGACTTAGTTGGGCGTTATCTGATTCAAGCAGGCGATAACGTACTGGTTGATGACCCTGGTTATTATTCGTTATTTGGTCACTTAAAATTATTAGGCGCGAAATTAGTCGGCGTTCCACGCACTTTAGACGGTGTCGATACGCAGGCAATGGAAACCCTGATTCAATTACACCGCCCAAAAATTTTTATTACCAATACGGTATTGCATAATCCAACAGGGACGAGCTTAAGCCAAGCTAATGCCCATCGCGTGCTACAACTGGCGGAAAAATATGACTTACTCATCATTGAAGATGATGTCTATGGCGATTTTAGCCCGCCTAGCGTCTCGCGTTTAGCGACTTTAGACCATTTAAACCGCGTGATTTATTTAAGCAGTTTTTCAAAAACCATTACGACCAGTGTTCGCGTGGGTTTTCTCGCTGCCCGCGCTGACATTGTGCAAGCCTTAGGCGATTTAAAACTGCTCACCAGTTTAACCACTTCAGAAACTAACGAGCGCGTCATACATCAAGTGTTAATCGACGGCTATTACCGCAAACATTTAGAGAAACTCCGTGCGAGGGTACAAAATGCGCGAGAAAAAGCCATGCGACAGTTAGAAAAAGCAGGCTTAGAAATCTTTGCGGAAACAGAACACGGCTTATTTATCTGGGCAAAATTGCCTGATTGCCACGATGCAGCAAAAATCGCCAGTATTGCCACCAAACGCGGAATTATGCTCGCACCTGGTAATGTTTTCCGCCCACATCAAGAGCCATCGCCATGGTTACGCTTTAATGCCGCTTACTGCGATAATCCCGCAATTTTTCAATTTTTAGCTGAATTTAACGATATAAGCGGATAAAAACTATCTAAATCAAGATATTCAAGATTCATAGAATTAGCAGGATTAAAACCACGCAACCCCAAGCCCATTTAATTCTGCAAATCCTGTGAATCCTTATTTAGACAACCTATTGACCTTAAATAAATTTCTTACAAAAAACAATCAGCGACTTACCCCAGATAATGGTGTAAAATACAAGTAAATATTTACACTATTCGCGCAGGTTTCCATCATGACTTTTTCACCTGTCACCCCGCAACCCGTAGAACATTTACAAGGCAGTATCGAACGTGTCACTTTTCATAGCCCTGAAACAGGTTTTTGCGTCTTACGGGTGAAAGTGCGCGGACAACGGGACTTAGTCACCGTTATTGGAAGCGCGCCCAGCGTCGCCAGTGGTGAATACATCGAAGCCCAAGGACAATGGACAATAGACCGCACCCACGGACTACAATTTAAAACCGAACAACTGCGCACCGTTCCCCCCACCACCCGCGAAGGCATCGAAAAATACTTAGGTTCAGGCATGATAAAAGGCATCGGCGAACACTTTGCCAAAAAACTCGTTGCTGCCTTTGGTGAACAAGTTTTCGATGTCATTGAAAATAATCCAGAACGACTTTTAGAACTCTCAGGCATCGGCAAAAAACGCCATGACCAAGTGGTTAAAGCATGGGCAGAACAAAAAGTTGTCCGTGACATCATGGTTTTTTTACAATCGCACGGAGTCGGCACAGCGCGTGCAGTACGCATTTACAAAACCTATGGCGATGATGCTATTGAAAAAGTCCTAGAAAACCCCTACCAACTCGCCTTAGATATACATGGCATAGGCTTTAAAAGTGCCGACACCATCGCCCAACACATTGGCATCCCTAAAGATTCACTAATACGCGCCCGTGCAGGCGTGCGTCATGTCTTACAAGAACTCTCAAGCGAAGGACACTGCGCCAGCCGTTACACCACCCTATTAACCCAAGCCGAACAACTGCTCGACATTCCTGAACCTATTCTAAGCCAAGCGATTCAAGCTGAACTTGACGAAAATCAATTAATCGCCGAAAACATCAACAATGAATCTTGCGTATTTCTCCCCGCCCTCTACCGCGCCGAACAAGGCACAGCGAACCATTTAAAACGATTAATGCAAGGCTTTTATAGCTGGCAAGGGATTGACCCACAACAAGCAATTGCATGGGTAGAAGAAAAAAACGCCATCGCCTTGTCTCACTCGCAAAAGCAAGCCATTCATTTAGCGTTACAAAGTAAAGTGCTGGTGATTACAGGCGGGCCCGGCGTAGGTAAAACCACACTGGTAAACAGCATTTTAAAAATTATCAGCGCGAAAAATTTACGCATCACCCTCTGCGCCCCCACAGGACGCGCCGCCAAACGCTTAAGCGAATCCACCCAACGCGACGCGCTCACCATTCACCGTCTGCTTGCCTTTGACCCCCAAACAGGCAATTTTCGCCACAATGCTGATAATCCCTTACCAACAGACTTACTCGTGATTGATGAAGCCTCAATGGTTGATATCGTGCTGATGAACCAACTTTTAAGAGCCGTACCCGACCCAGCTGGTGTGTTAATCGTTGGCGATGTTGACCAACTCCCCTCCGTTGGGCCCGGTACAGTCTTAGCGGACATCATCAATTCCCGCGCCGTGCCTGTCGTCCGCTTAACCGAAATTTTCCGTCAAGCGGAAGCCTCACAAATCATCGTCAACGCCCACCGCGTCAATAAGGGCATCATGCCCAAATTGCCCGAAAAACCCAGCCAGAAACCTGATAAAGCACAAACAAATAACTATCAAGTACAAGAAACCGTCACGACATACCAAATAACGCCCGCAGAACCACCGCTCCAAGATTTCTACCTTATTACAGCAGAAACGCCCGAAGACATTGGCGCAAAACTCCTACACGTCGTTACAGAACGCATTCCCCGCCGTTTTCACTACGACCCGATTCGAGACATACAAGTCTTAACCCCGATGCAACGCGGAGGCTTAGGCGCACGAAGTTTAAACATTGAATTACAACAACGCTTAAACCCGACCAATACCCCCAGAATTGAACGCTTCGGCTGGACATTTGCCCCGCAGGATAAAATCATACAAACCGTTAATAATTATGAAAAAGAAATATTTAACGGCGATATGGGCACAATTCAAGAAATAGACGAAGTCGCAGGCGAAGTCGCTATTTTATTTGATGGTCGGCTTGTTGTTTACGCACTGGATGAACTGGACGAGATTTCTTTAGCCTACGCAACCAGCGTGCATAAATCGCAAGGCTCTGAATATCCTTGTGTCGTGATACCCATTGCCATGCAACACTTTATGCTTTTAGAAAGAAACTTAATTTACACCGCAATCACGCGGGCAAAATCCTTAGTTGTCCTCATCGGACAAACCCAAGCCCTAGCAATGGCAGTAAAGGGACAAAAAGCGGAAAAGCGGTTGACGAATTTAGTCAGTCGGTTAGGCTAACCTGAGTTCGGCGAGTTTTTAAAAAAAAGACAACAGCTTATTTGAACCAGAATTAACAGGATTTAAAACCCTTAAACCAAGAAATTAATGCGAATCACGCTTTTTAATTCGGCTAATTCTGAAAATTCTGTGAATTCTGATTCAGACAAAAAAAGACCTGCTAGGTTTTGAAATCCTAGCAACTATATGTTTTTTTTTTAAAATTGCAAAACTAGGGATAATCTATTAAGTGACGGTTCAGACAATTAAGCAATGTTTTAATCTTGTAACGCGGGTTAAAAAAGCTGTGTGAATGATAAATTTATCAGCCCTTTTTCTATTCGAAAAAACCACAAACATGGCATAATAACCGCTTTTTTATACACGTTTCACCGAACAGCACAGAAGCTAATTATATGAAAATACAACAAATTCTAAAAGACTCAAACTACAAACTCGCCCAGTTTAAACAATCACAGATTGAAGCCTTAGAAAATCAAGTTATTGAAAAAGAAAGTAAGGGAAAAACAACTTATAAAATTACTTGTGCAATTCGCAATAAAGAAATTAATTTAACCCCTGAAGAAATCGTTAGACAACTGTATTTGCAAGTGTTAATGCAAGATTATGCTTATCCTGCTAATCGTATTCAGTTGGAATATGCCGTGTCTTTTGGCATAGAAAAGAAACGGGCGGATATTGTCATTATGGATAAAGACCGACCTGATACGGCTTATATCATTGTTGAGTTGAAAAAGCCCAAATTAAAAGAAGGGAAAGAACAGCTTAAGAGTTATTGCAACGCCACAGGTGCGCCCATGGGCGTTTGGACAAATGGCAAGTCGATTTCTTATTATCACCGCAAAGACCCCAATTATTTTGAAGATATTCCGCATATTCCGCGTGCTTCAGAGCGTTTAACCGATGTGTTAAGCGAGCGTTGGACAATTGCCGATTTGGTCAAGCATGACAAATTGATTAATGAGAAAAAATCATTAAAAGATTTGATTTTAGAAATGGAAGATGAAGTTTTAGCCAATGCGGGCGTGGATGTGTTCGAGGAAATGTTTAAGCTCATTTTCACGAAATTGTATGATGAGATGGAAGGCGGGCGCGATAAAGCACGGCATTTAGTGTTTAAAAACTATGGGGAAACTGAGACCGAGTTAAAAACTAAGATGCAAGCGTTGTTTGATAAAGCCCGCGAGAAATGGGAGGGCGTGTTTTCTGCCGATGCGAAATTGCAATTAACGCCCAGTCATTTAGCCGTGTGTGTCGCCTCGTTAGAAAAGGTAAAGTTGTTTAATTCTAATTTGGATGTGGTCGACGAAGCTTTTGAATATTTGATTAATAAAACCAGTAAAGGCGAAAAAGGACAGTATTTTACACCGCGTTATGTCATTGATATGTGTGTAAAAATGCTTAATCCGCAAGAAGATGAAACGATGATTGATACCGCAGCGGGCAGTTGTGGTTTTCCTGTACATGCCATTTTTCATGTATGGAAACAGATTTTAGTCGAGTTAAATATCCCAGTAAGTCATTTATTTACGTTGGAAAAAAAGCCACCACGTTGTGAGGATTATGTACGCGAAAAAGTCTTTGCAATTGATTTTGATGAAAAAGCCGTGCGAGTGGGGCGGACGTTAAACTTAATTGCAGGCGATGGGCAGACGAATGTCTTGCATTTGAATACCTTGGATTTTGAACGCTGGGATGAGAAAACCAAAGATGATGAATGGCGCGATATTTATGGCGACGGTTGGAAACGGTTGCGTAAGTTACAGGTAGATAAGAGTCATCAGCGGTTTAATTTGGATGTGTTGATGGCGAATCCACCCTTTGCAGGCGATATTAAAGAAACGCGGATGTTGGCTAAGTACGAATTGAGTTTAAAAGCGGATGGGAAGCGACAGACGGCGTTAGGACGCGATATTTTATTTATTGAGCGTAATTTGGATTTTCTAAAAGCGGGCGGGCGCATGGCGGTGGTGTTGCCACAGGGTCGCTTTAATAATTCGTCGGATAAGCTTATTCGGGAGTTTATCGCAGAACGTTGTCGTATTTTGGCGGTGGTCGGTTTGCATGGAAATGTGTTTAAACCGCATACGGGAACGAAAACCAGCGTGTTATTTTTGCAAAAATGGACAGATGATAAGGGAATTTGTCCGAAGCGTGAGGATTATCCTATTTTCTTTGCAACGATGCAAAAACCTAGCAAGGATAATAGCGGCGATAAAATTTATGTGAAACAAGCGAATGGTGAGCCTGTATTAGATGAACATGGTCATTTGATTGTTGAGCATGATTTGTTTAATCATGAGGGTTTGGCGCAGGACGGGATTGCTGAGGCGTTTGTTGAGTTTGCGAAGAAGGAAAAATTAAGTTTTTTTGATTCAAGCTCTTTCAATGAGGTGAAGTATCGCACTTTGTTGGAAGGGCTGGAAGTTAGCGAGGTGATGTTTTCTGAGACTTTAAAAAACAAGGATTTCAGAATAGATAGTGATTTTCATACGAAGATTTTTAAGATTAACCCAAATCTTAAATATACTGCTATTGGTAATATTCTATTGATTTCTCAATATGGTATTTCAATTGAAATGAATGAAAATGGGATTGGTTATCCTATTTATCGTATGAATGAAATTCACAATATGTTATGTGACTTAGATGTTGATAAATATGCTGATATTTCATTTGATGACTTTCAGAAATTTAAATTAAATAATGGAGATGTTTTATTTAATAGAACAAACTCTTATGAATGGGTTGGTAGAACAGGAATTTTTTATGAACAAGACCATAAAGATTTCATTTTTGCTTCTTATTTAGTTCGTTTTGTTCCTGATAAAAATATTATTTTGCCTGAATATTTAACTACATTTTTAAATACTAAGTTTGGCATTTTGGATGTAAAACGTAGAGCTAGACATTCTATCAATCAAACTAATGTGAACCCTGAAGAGGTAAAAGAAATACAAATACCTTTGCTTAATATTAGTTTTCAGGAAATTTTACAAAAATTATTTAGAGAAGCTCATAATAAACGTTGCGTATCGCAAGCTATTTACGCCACCGCCGAAAATCTCCTTTTAGAAACACTCGGCTTAAAAGACTTTCAACCTACTTCTCAAAATATCAATATCAAATCTTTTAAAGATTCTTTTTTGAATTCTGGGCGATTGGATGCGGAATATTATCAACCGAAGTATGAGGAGTTAGAGGCAAAATTAGATATTTTTGCTAAAGTCAAAATCATTGATTTAGTCAATCACCCTGTATCAAGTGGTTCAACTCCTAAAGCAGGAGGAGATGCTTATATTGAGGACTCTAAAAATGGAATACCATTTATTCGTGCGGTTGATTTAATCAATAGTAGAGTTTCGATAGATAATTTTATTTATGTAAAAGAGGAAATACATAATAGTATTTTGAAGAAAACACAATTAAAAGAAAATGATGTTTTATTTTCTATTGCGGGTACTGTTGGAAGATGTGCCATTTTTGACTATTCATTTAAAGCTAATATTAATCAAGCCGTTTGTATTCTTAGATTTAATGAAAATATTTTATTAAGACTGTACGTTATTGCTTTTTTTAATTCATCCATAGGAAAAATGTATATTGAAAAATATGCTCGGCAAGGTTTACAAACAAACTTAAATTTACAAGAAGTTTCAAACCTTGATATTCCCATTTTATCGATAGAAACCCAAACCCAAATTGCCACCCAAATACAAACCAGTTTTACATTACGCCAACAAAGCGAAAAATTGCTAGAACTTGCCAAGCGAGCCGTAGAAATAGCAATAGAACAAGATGAACAAAGCGCGATGGCGTTTTTAGATAACTTTTAACTTTATAAAGGAAAATTAAAATGTCAGAAACCAGCGATATTTTGTTATACGCAACGCCCAGCGGACAAATTAAAATTGAAGTGATTTTTCAAGAAGAAACATTTTGGTTAAATCAGAAGAAAATGGCGGAGTTGTTTGATGTTAGCATCACAACTATCAACGAGCATTTAAAAAATATATTTGAATCCAATGAATTAAATCAAGAAGCAACTATTCGGAAATTCCGAATAGTTCAAAAAGAAGGCAACCGCGACGTAAACCGCGAAATTGATTTTTACAACCTCGACGCAACTATTGCCGTCGGCTACCGTGTCAACAGCCAACGTGCCACACAATTTAGAATTTGGGCAACCCAAACGTTAAAAGAATTTATTATCAAAGGCTTTGTTCTCGATGACTCACGCTTAAAACAAGGTAAACGCTTTGGAAAAGATTATTTTGATGAATTATTGGAACGTATCCGCGAAATTCGCGCCAGTGAACGCCGTTTTTATCAAAAAATTACAGATATTTATGCACAATGTAGTATTGATTACGACGCAAATGCGGAACAGACTCAATTGTTTTATCAAACTGTACAAAATAAATTAGAATGGGCAATTACAGGCAAAACAGCAGCGGAAATAATTGCGAGTCGTGCAAATGCAGATAAACCAAATATGGGCTTGCAAACATGGAAAAACGCACCTGATGGAAAGATATTAAAAGGTGATGTGACGATTGCTAAAAATTATTTAGTTGAATCTGAAATAAAAGAATTGGAAAAAATTGTTGTCATGTATTTAGATTATGCTGAATTACAAGCAACACGACAAAATCCAATGAAAATGAATGATTGGATAAAAAAACTAGATGCTTTTTTAGCCTTTAATGAATATGAGATTTTACAAAATGCGGGAACTGTCAGTAAATCCATTGCAAAGGAGCTTGCAACAGAACAATATGAAAAATTTAGAGTAATTCAAGATAGAAACTTTGAAAGTGATTTTGATAAAAGTATTAAGAAACTTTCTAAACAAGATAAGAAAATAAAATAAGTAAATATGATACAAAGAAACCTTTGAACGAGAGGCTATTTATTTAACAACGCATATCAATTCAATGATGATGAATCAAACTCAACTAATACATAAAATTCATTAATATTCAATTGTAAATCTAAACGACTTAGTTGCAAATCTTCCTCCGCCTGTTCAAATTCATGTAGCGTCCATTCGCCATTATCTGCCCGTCGAAAATGTTCAACAAAAATCCGCTCAGAATCTACTAATATATAATCTTGCAGGCTATGAATACTTCGATAATGAAAAAATTTTCCACCTCTATCATAGCTTTGTGTAGAAGGCGATAATACTTCAAACAACACGATAGGATTTAACAATGTTCGTTGCTTATCGGCTAATGCCGCTTGCCCACACCATACCGACACATCAGGATAGGTATTTAAACCGCTTGGCGTACGAATTCGCATATCGCTCCCGACTGCTTGACATCCCCGCGCTCGCACCTTTGCCATAATACTCATTAATATATTGCTCTGAATTTTTGCATGGTTTAATGTCCCCCCCGCCATCGCAAAAACCTCACCAGCAAAAAACTCATATTTCTCAGTTGCATCTTCAGATAAAACTAAATAATCCTCAAAACTATATTTTTTCTGTACTAGCATAATTACCTCCTAAATATAATAACCATACCATAAAGTAATTTAAATTCAGGACTGCCAGTCCTTCGTATCGTTTTATAGTGCGTTTACTATATCTTGTTCCCACGCGACTAGCACGTAGAAACAAGAAAAGAAGCAATAGCTGATTTCAATAGTAGGCGCGAGAATCTGTATTTTATTGAATCTTTGGATTCAGTTCACCGCTTTGATAGCGTTTAATCATGACTTCTAAAGAGGCGGGTTTGATTTTTTCCGCTTTACCTGCACAGCCAAACGCTTCGAAACGGGCTTTGCAAATGTCTTTCATGGCTTTGGTGGTGGCTTTGAAAAACTTGCGTGGGTCGAATTCTTTGGGGTTGTCGTGCATGGTTTTACGCATCGCGCCTGTAGATGCCATGCGTAAGTCTGTATCAATATTGACTTTTCTTACGCCGTGTTTAATGCCTTCGACAATTTCTTCGACAGGCACGCCATAAGTTTGTCCCATGTCGCCCCCGTATTTATTGATGATTTCTAACCAGTCTTGAGGGACGGAAGATGAGCCGTGCATGACTAGATGTGTGTTGGGTAGGCGGGCATGAATGGCTTTGACGCGGTCTATGGCTAAAATATCGCCAGTGGGTGGACGGCTGAATTTATACGCGCCGTGACTTGTACCGATGGCTATCGCTAAGGCATCAACGCCTGTTTTTTTGACGAAATCAACGGCTTGTTCTGGGTCAGTTAATAGTTGGTCATGCGATAAAACCCCTTCCGCACCGACACCGTCTTCTTTGCCAGCTGTGCCACTTTCTAATGAACCTAAACAGCCTAATTCCCCTTCGACGGATACACCTGCTGCATGGGCAATTTCTACGACTCGGCGTGTTACGTCGACGTTGTAGTCATAGCTGGCGGGGGTTTTCATGTCGGCAAGGAGTGAGCCGTCCATCATGACGGAGCTGAATCCGCTTTGTATAGAGCGAATACAAACGGCGGGTTCTGCGCCGTGGTCTTGGTGCATGACAACAGGGATGTGAGGATACATTTCTAGGGCTGCAAGCACGAGATGCCGTAAAAAGGGTTCGCCTGCGTAGGAGCGTGCGCCTGCGGAGGCTTGTAAAATGACGGGGCTATTGACTTCGTCCGCCGCTTGCATAATGGCTTGTATCTGTTCCATGTTGTTGACATTGAAAGCAGGTAAGCCGTAGCTGTATTCTGCGGCATGGTCAAGTAATTGTCTTAGGGATATCAACGCCATCGCGTTCTCCTCTCAGTTTGTGGTAGCGCGTAAAAGGGGAAATTATACCGTTGCTGGTTAAATTTTCCCCTGTTTCGCGTGTTTTTATAGTGGGTAAAAAATTTTTGTAAGATTTTTGAATCAGGATTCAGATAAAAGTAGCCCATAAAATTCGATGGGTTAAATCATACTTTTTTCTTCTCCCACGCAAACGACTTTCATTAAGTTAGTCCCGCCTGCAATGCCTTTTAAGTCGCCTTTGGTGATGATAACTAAATCGCCATTGCTAACTGCACCTGTACTTTTTAGGGTGTTTAAAACGGCATGATTGACTTCTATCGTGTCAAAAGTGGCAAGGTCTAAATGGACGGGGTAAACGCCTCGGTAAAGGGTGACTTTTTGGCAGGTGTCTAAATGGCGAGAAAAAGCATAAATGGGAATCCCTGAGCTAATCCGCGACATCCATAGCGGGGTCGAGCCTGATTCTGTGAGGGACACAATGGCTTTTACATCTAAATGGTTAGCGGTGTACATGGTTGCCATGGCGATGGCTTCGTCTATGCGTCCAAAATGGAGGGCAAGGCGGTGGTCTGATAAGCGGGTAACGGGTTGTTTTTCGGCTTCACGACAAACTCTATCCATGGCAGTAACGGCTTTATCAGGGTATTTGCCTGATGCTGTTTCGGCGGAGAGCATGACCGCGTCTGTGCCGTCGAAAACGGCGTTAGCGACATCGGAAACTTCGGCACGGGTTGGGATGGGATTCTCGATCATCGATTCCATCATTTGCGTGGCGGTAATGACGATTTTATTTAAATCGCGGGTTTTTTTTATCAGCATTTTTTGTACAGCGGGCAGGGCTGCATCGCCGATTTCTACGCCTAAATCGCCTCGCGCAACCATGATGCCATCAGCAGCACGGATAATTTCTTCATGATTGGTGACAGCTTCCGCACGTTCAATTTTGGCGATAATGTTGGCTTGACTGCCTGTTGCTTGAAGCAGTCGACGGGCTTCGTGAATATTTTCTGCACTGCGGGGGAAGGATATAGCGAGGTAGTCTATGCCCATTTTAGCCGCTGCGGCTAGGTCGGTACGGTCTTTGTGGGTGAGGGTTTCGGCAGAGAGTCCGCCCCCAAGGCGATTGATGCCTTTGTTATTGGATAACGTTCCGCCAACAATAACATGGCAGAAGATTTGTGCTTGTTCGACTTTATCCACGCTTAGAACAATGCGCCCATCGTCGAGTAATAAGGTATCGTTTGTGTTGACATCTCGGGGCAGTTGTTTATAGGTTAGACCGACCCGCGCTTGTGTGCCTGCGTCGCTGGGGCAGGTGGCATCAAGGATAAAAGCATCGCCTTCAGCCAGTTGAATACTGCCTGTTTGAAATTTTTCGATGCGGATTTTAGGCCCTTGTAGGTCTGCCATTACGGCAACATGTCGCCCAAGGGCTTGAGCGCGTTGACGCACGGCGGTTAAGCGTTGTTGATGGTTTTCTATCGTGCCATGTGAGAAGTTTAGACGAACGACATCAACACCTGCATGTATAATTTTTTCAAGCATATCAGGTGCATCAGTCGCAGGGCCTAAGGTCGCAATGATTTTTGTCCGACGGGGCATAGCGGGCTTCCTTTGGGGTTTTTAGGGCATGTTGTTTTTTGTTATAAATTATAGTTTATAGGTTTTTTATAAATTATAAAATTAACTATTTTTATTGATGACATTAACGGAATACAGTCGTGAGGGTGTGTTAGCTATAGCAAACGAATTATAAAAAGATTAAATAGAATTCAATAAAAAGAGCGCATCAATAGAACAATATTGTTGTTTGCGGAGAGTCTTAGCCTGAGCCCATTTATGCTCGATAGGATTTAAATCAGGCGAATAAGGAGGTAAATATTCCAAGAGATGCCCAGCATCTAAAATAGCCTGCTGAATATCACTACGTTTATGAAAAGTGGCGTTATCCATGACAATGACAGAGTTTTGAGGGAGTTTAGGGAGTAACTCTTGGGTTATCCAAGCAAAAAAGACATCAGAATTAACCGCCCCAGAAACTAAAGAGACCGTTAGTAAACAAAAATTGAGCAAAGCCCCGATGACATTAGTGCGTCCCTTTGCGTGCCAGTCTTGCGTACCAGAGCAACGTTTGCCGATAGGTGCATAACCAAAACGGCGTGGCATATCATGAGCAAAACCACTTTCATCGATGAAAACAATTTGTCTATCAGATTGTTTATAACGATTCATTTTGTCTTGGAAGACTTGCCGTGCTTCGGGGTTGGCTTTGGGATGTTTGAGGTTTTTTTTTACGGCTAATTCCTAGACGTTTTAATGCGCTACGAATTCCCCCT